>NZ_JAWQUN010000025.1:0-56765 GCF_033447105.1 Formosa sejongensis | reverse complement strand
AAAACACACCTCTCTTTTCCGTTTTAAAATCAGTTTGTGTTTTTATATAAAGGTATAAGAGCAAAAAACATTAAAGCAAAAAAAAAGTCCAATGTAAAAACATTGAACTTTTAAAGAGCCGATGGAGGGACTCGAACCCACGACCTGCTGATTACAAATCAGCTGCTCTAGCCAGCTGAGCTACATCGGCCTGAAAATCGAGTGCAAATATAAGACTATTTCTAGTATCTGCAAATCTTTTTCAAAATAATTTAGCTTAAATTATTAATTTTATCAATCAACGCACGTCCATCAGTTTCTAATGCTTTGTTAATTGCCTTAAAATGAGCTTTTTTATCTTCTACATTCTTATCGTTTACTTTTGCAATTAAAGTATCAAAAGTACTGATTGCTTCATCTATAATTGCTTCACTTTGTTTTGTATCCTTGTCTGTGTTGGTATATTCCCAAACATAAACAGCTTCAATAATATCTCCTAAAACGTAATTAATATCCTTCTTTAGGTCTCTAACATTTGCCATAATATAAAATTGTATTTATTTGTCTGCAAAATTACATTAATCTCAAACAAATTTTGTTATAAAAACATTTAAATATTGTTTGATTTAAAATAATTAACTACTTTTAACTCATGAATGTAGCCAAGGTATATAATATGCAGATTTGTAATCGTATTTCACAACAGTGGAACACGATTGTCATTTTTGTGCTTAAACATAAGCTCCCCTTGCATCTTGAAATAAGTTAACTATTATATAATATAACGATAATCAATTAAGGTGCTTTTTTAAAGGCACCTTTTTTATTTTTAACCCAGTACTAATTTAAATTTTTAAAAACATGAAAAACTCAAAATCCATTAATCAGAAAAACCAGAAGCTTGTTGCATTTTCCATTCGCACAAACGTCATGTATTGTACGTACCATAATTACAATTTGAGACCCACATTAATATATCCATAAAAAACTAAAATCATGAAAACTCATATAAATACCAACGTACCTTTTACTGTAACAAAAAATGTAAGTAACGCTAACGGATTTTTATTACCTCATATTTTATATAACAAAATAAAAACGGTTGCAACTTACCCTATTAAAGAATTTTATTTACAAGACGTCCCAGATCTTGCAGATTTTAAATTTAAAATGCACAAAAACGCATTCCTAAACGACGAATTAACCATCCAAGCACAGTTAATTAAAAAACATGATTATGGCTATTTGGTAAATATTATAGTTACCAAAGCAAAGCCTATTACCAATCATCATGAAACTATTTGTAGTGCCTTGTTTGGATTTACCTTAAATGAAGATCACTTTAAGGAATCAAAAACAGCTTGTTAAATAAAATTCCCGAGTGTTACACCCGGGATTTTTTTTTACACAAAAACTTCTAAAAGTTTTGCTTGTTTTGATATAATCTGATATGTTTCTACAGCAGCTGGAAGTAAAATTGTTTCTCCTGTTTTTATGGTTTCTGAAATGCCATTTACACTAATTTCTGCTTCTCCTTCAACACACATGTATATAAGAAACGAATCGTGAATATTTTTTTTCGATAACGTTTCGGTCACTTCTAAAAACTGAGTTGTAAAATATGGACAGCTTACCATTTCGTTAGACATATTTGCTGTTTTCTCGTAAGACACTTTAAAATTGTCTTCCATATCAAAATCTATAGCATCAAGAGCTAATTCTGTATGAAGTTCTCTTTCATTACCTTCCTTATCTACACGCTCCCAATCGTAAACACGATACGTAATATCGCTAGTTTGTTGAATTTCGGCAAGCATTACTCCTGCTCCAATTGCATGTACACGACCAACTTCGATAAAAAATGTATCGCCAGTTTTAACGCGCTCTGTATTTAAAATATCAGGTAGTGTCTTATTTTCTAAATGCTCTAAATAATTACCAGGTGTAATTTTGTCTTTAAAACCTATAATTAAATTAGAATTCTCATCGGCTTGCATAACATACCACATTTCTGTTTTTCCAAAGGAATTATGACGCTTTGCAGCCAAGTCATCATTTGGATGTAATTGAATAGATAAATCCTGCTTAGCATCAATATATTTAATAAGTAGCGGAAATTTATTTTTGAAAATTCTATAATTCTGAACTCCAATAAGATTTTCCTTATACGTTTCTAAAAGAAATTTTAAAGATTTTCCTTTTAATGTTCCATTAGCAACTATTGAAGGTTCTCCATCTACATCACTAATTTCCCAACTCTCCCCAACATCTGTTGAATTACTTTTCTTATTTAATAAAGATTTTAATTTTTCACCGCCCCAAATTTTTTCTTTTAAAATCGGTGAGAATTTAATTGGGTAAACTAAATTTTCCATAATATATTTATTTACCTGAGTAGCTTACAAAGTTCCTAGGTGTTTCGTAAAGTGTAATTTCCAATTGCAGATTAGAGTCTAATTTAGGCTTTAATTTATTGTAAATAACAACTGATATGTTCTCTGCAGTAGGATTGAGATCCTTAAATTCTGGTACATCTAAGTTAAGATTTTTATGGTCGAAAGCGTCTTCTATTTCGTCTTTTATTAGTTGTTTTAGAATTTTCAAATCTATAACAAAACCTGTCTCTTGATCTATTTCTCCTGAAACACTAACTATAACATCGTAGTTGTGCCCATGGTAATTTGCATTGTTACATCTTCCAAAAATCAATTGATTTTTTTCATCGCTCCAATCCTTTCTAAATAATCTGTGGGCCGCATTAAAATACCCTTGTCGGCTAACTTTTGCTATCATATTTACGAGATATTTATATAATCATAAAACTTATCGAAAATAATTTTAAACCAAGATGTGTAACGGTCGGGATGTAATTTAATATCTACTTTTACAGCATCTAAAGTCATCCATTTCCAATCCGCAACTTCCGCTGGGTTTATATTTGGTTCACCATCATAATATCCAATTAAAACGTGATCGTATTCATGTTCGATTAAACCGTTCTCAAAAGGTGATTTATACACAAACGAAATGGTTTCTTCCAAAGCGGTAACAAATCCCATTTCTTCTTCTAAACGTCTTCTTCCTGCTTCAACATTAGATTCTCCATCGCGTTGATGGCTACAACATGTATTGGTCCATAATCCCGGTGTATGGTATTTATCTAATGCCCGTTGTTGCAACATTAACTCACTATCATCATTAAAAACAAAAACAGAAAAAGCTCTATGTAGCACGCCTTTTTCATGAGCTTCGAGTTTTGGCATCAGCCCAATTGGCTCATCATTTTCATTAACTAATATTACGTTTTCTTCTCTCATATTGTAAAAATACCAAGTAAAATTATAAAATACGTTAATGTGAAGATAAAATTAAAAAGCGGTTGCATCATTTATTACATTTCTTACTAATAATAGTATCTTTGCGTCCTATTTTCAAGAATTATTATGAGTTTTAAAAGTGAAATAAACAGACGTCGTACTTTCGGAATTATATCGCATCCAGATGCCGGTAAGACCACATTAACAGAGAAATTACTTCTATTTGGTGGCGCGATTCAAGAAGCCGGAGCTGTAAAAAGTAATAAAATAAAAAAGGGAGCGACAAGTGACTTTATGGAAATCGAACGTCAGCGTGGAATTTCTGTTGCTACTTCTGTTTTGGCTTTTGAATACGATGGTATAAAAATTAATATTCTTGACACACCTGGTCACAAGGATTTTGCGGAAGATACTTTTAGAACACTTACCGCTGTAGATAGTGTTATTGTGGTAATTGATGTTGCAAAAGGAGTTGAAGAACAAACTGAGAAATTAGTTGAAGTTTGCCGCATGCGTAACATTCCTATGATTGTTTTTATAAACAAAATGGATCGTGAAGGTAAGGATGCTTTTGATTTATTAGATGAAGTGGAACAAAAACTAGGATTAAAAGTTGTGCCATTAAGTTTCCCTATTGGAATGGGGTACGACTTTAAAGGTATTTACAATATCTGGGAAAAGAACGTGAATCTATTTAGTGGAGATAGCAGAAAAGATATTGAGGAAACCATTGAAATCTCAGATTTATCTTCTCCTGAATTAGATAAATTAATCGGAGAAAAAGCAGCAAAAACATTAAGAGAAGAAATTGAATTAGTAAGTGGTATTTATCCTGAATTCGATAAAAAAGAATATTTAGACGGACACATACAACCTGTGTTTTTTGGTTCGGCATTAAACAATTTTGGTGTTCGTGAATTATTAGATTGTTTCGTAGACATCGCACCTAAGCCTAGAGCGAAACAAAGTGAAGAGCGTTTGGTACAGCCAGACGAAGATAAGTTTACGGGCTTTGTGTTTAAAATTCATGCTAACATGGATCCAAACCACAGAAACCGTTTAGCGTTTGTTAAAATCGTATCTGGAGAATTTAAACGTAACGCGCCTTATTTACACGTAAGAAGTAATAAAAAAGTTAAATTTTCTAGTCCAAATGCCTTTTTTGCTGAAAAGAAAGAGATTGTAGATATTTCCTACCCTGGTGATATTGTAGGTTTACAAGACACCGGTAGTTTTAAAATTGGAGACACGTTTACCGAAGGTGAAATTATTAACTATAAAGGTGTTCCGAGTTTCTCTCCAGAGCATTTTAGATATATAAATAATGCTGATCCTTTAAAATCGAAACAACTTAATAAAGGTGTTGACCAGTTAATGGATGAAGGAGTTGCCCAATTATTTACGTTAGAACTTAACGGAAGAAAAGTAATTGGAACCGTTGGAGCATTACAATACGAAGTTATTCAATACCGTTTGGAACACGAATATGGTGCTAAATGTACGTATGAAAATTTAAACGTTTTTAAAGCATGTTGGGTAGAACCGAAAGATAAAAAGAGCGATGAATTCAAAGAGTTCTTGCGTGTAAAACAACGTTTTTTAGCAAAAGACAAAAGAAATCAATTGGTATTTCTAGCAGATTCTTCATTTTCATTACAGATGACCCAACAGAAATATCCAAATATTAAATTCCATATGACATCTGAGTTTGATTAAACTCGAATACGTATAAAGCAAAAAATCCCATTGAAGATATATCAATGGGATTTTTTATGCGTTATAAAATTTTAAGCTTCTCCTGTTTGTCCAAAATTTAATGGAATTGCTGTTAGCTATGAAAAAACTATTTCGAGCAACCTTAACTAACTCCTGTTTATACTTTATAAGTAAACTTATTAAGCTTCTCCTGTAGGTCCAAAGTTTAATGGAATTGGTGTTTGCTCGTAATCTTTAATTTCACCGTGGGCATTTTCAAAACGGTTAACATTATCTGCTAGTGCTTTTGAAAGGCGTTTAGCATGCTGTGGTGTTAATATAATTCTAGATTTAACCTTGCTCTTAGGTGTTCCAGGCATAATGCTTACAAAGTCTACTATAAACTCCGAAACCGAATGATTTATAATTGCTAGGTTAGAATAAATGCCTTCAGCAATTTTTTCATCTAATTCTATATTGATTTGTCCTTGTTTTTTAGGATCTTTTTCGTCTGCCATAAAAATTTTATTTTTCACTTCCACGAAGGTGGAAGTCTTATTAATACATCATTTTAAAGAAAAAGCCCTACTAAATTTAGCAGGGCTTTTTCTTTATTAAAGATCCCAACCTGCGTTGGGATAAATTCGACTTTCAGGATTCACTTCACCTAAGCTTGTGAATCCTGAGTCTTATTTAGTTATAATTAACTTCTTGTTTTTTAGCTTGCATCATTTCATCAAACTCTTCTTTAGATCCAACGATAATATGTTCGTATTTACGCATTCCTGTACCAGCTGGAATTTTGTGTCCTACAATTACATTTTCTTTAAGACCTTCAAGAGTATCAATTTTACCAGCTACAGCTGCTTCGTTAAGAACTTTAGTAGTTTCTTGGAACGATGCCGCAGAGATAAACGATTTAGTTTGAAGTGACGCTCTTGTAATACCTTGTAAGATTGGCGTAGCCGTTGCTGGCTGTGCATCTCTAGCAGTTACAATTTCTTTATCTTCACGACGTAATGATGAATTCTCATCTCTTAATGTGAAAGGCGATATTAATTGACCTTCTTTAAGATTTACAGAATCCCCAGCACTTTCAACAATTTTCAATCCGAAAATTTTATCATTTTCTTCAATAAAGTCAGCTTTATGAGCTAATTGATCTTCTAGGAAGATCGTATCACCAGAATCTATAATTCTAACTTTACGCATCATTTGTCTTACAACAACCTCGAAGTGCTTATCGTTAATTTTCACCCCTTGTAAACGGTATACTTCTTGAACTTCGTTCACTAAGTATTGTTGTACAGCTGAAGGGCCTTTAATATTTAAAATATCGTTTGGTGTAATAGAACCATCAGAAAGCGGCATACCAGCTTTTACGAAATCATTCTCTTGTACTAAGATCTGATTAGATAATTTAACTAAGTATTTCTTAATATCTCCTAATTTAGATTCTACTATAATTTCACGGTTACCACGCTTAATTTTACCAAAAGTAACAACTCCATCAATAGCACTAACAACTGCTGGGTTAGAAGGATTACGTGCTTCGAATAATTCGGTAACACGAGGTAAACCTCCTGTAATATCCCCTGCTTTTGCAGATTTACGAGGAATTTTAACTAAAATTTTACCAACTCCAATCTTTTCACCATCGTCAATCATTAAATGCGCTCCAACTGGTAAGTTGTAAGAACGAATAGGTTCTCCTTTAGCATCATCGACATGAAGTGTTGGGATTAATTTTTTGTTTCTAGATTCAGAAATTACTTTTTCTTGGAATCCTGTTTGCTCATCAATTTCAACTTGATATGTAATACCTTGTTCGATGTTTTCGTAACGTACTTTACCAGCAAATTCCGAAATAATTACACCGTTATATGGATCCCATGAACAAACCACATCTCCTTTAGAAAGTTCGGCACCATTATCAATAAAGATAGTCGAACCGTAAGGTATGTTATTCGTACTTAAAGTGATTCCGGTTTTCTTATCTACAAGTTTCAATTCTGATGTACGAGAAATAACAATATCAATTGCGTTTCCTTCGTTATCTACACCTTTAACGGTTTTAAGATCTTCGATTTCTGCAATTCCTTTAAACTTAACTACAAGTTTATTTTCTTCTGAAATGTTACCTGCAATACCCCCAACGTGGAACGTACGTAATGTTAACTGTGTTCCTGGTTCCCCAATAGATTGAGCAGCAACAACACCTACAGCTTCACCTAATTGAACCATTTTATTGGTTGCAAGGTTACGACCATAACATTTAGCACAGATACCTTTTTTAGCTTCACATGTTAATGCAGAGCGTACTTCAACACTATCTAAAGGTGATTTATTAATTGCATTAGCAATATCATCTTCGATTAATTGTCCTTCAGAAACTAATAATTCTTCAGTTAATGGATTGTATACATCGTATAAAGAAACACGTCCAATTACGCGTTCTCCAAGAGATTCTACAATTTCATCATTTTTCTTTAATGCTGTAACTTCAACACCTCTTAACGTACCACAATCTTCGCTATTTACAATAACATCTTGAGACACATCTACCAAACGACGAGTTAAGTAACCAGCATCGGCAGTTTTAAGAGCCGTATCGGCAAGACCTTTACGTGCACCGTGAGTAGAGATAAAGTATTCTAAAATTGAAAGACCTTCCTTAAAGTTAGAAAGAATCGGGTTTTCAATAATTTCTCCACCACCTGCATTCGATTTTTTAGGTTTCGCCATTAATCCACGCATACCTGTAAGCTGACGAATCTGTTCTTTAGATCCACGAGCTCCAGAATCAAGCATCATAAATACCGAGTTAAATCCTTGTTGGTCTTCACGAATACGTTTCATTGACAATTCAGTCAATTCAGCATTTGTAGACGTCCAAATATCAATAACTTGGTTATAACGTTCGTTGTTTGTTATAAGTCCCATGTTATAGTTACCCATAATACCATCAACAAGCGTATTTGCTTTATCAATCATTCCTTGTTTTTCTGGTGGGATAATAATATCTCCTAAACTAAATGATAGTCCACCTTGGAATGCAAATTTGTAACCTAAAGTTTTAATTTCGTCAAGGAAATCAGCTGTTTGTGGAACAGATGTTAATCTTAAGATATTACCAATAATATCTCTTAACGATTTTTTAGTTAAAACTTCGTTTATATATCCAGCTGCATGAGGTACTTTATCGTTAAATAAAACACGACCTACAGTAGTTTCAATAATTTGTAATACAATTTCTCCTGCTTCGTTGAAATCGTAAGTTCGTACTCTAATACCTGCATTTAAGTCAACACGTTTCTCGTTGAAAGCAATAACTACTTCTTCTGGAGAATAAAATGTTAAACCTTCACCTATAACCTTAACATCTTCTGTAGAAGTACGTAGTTTGGTCATATAATAAAGACCAAGTACCATATCCTGAGAAGGTACAGTTACTGGAGATCCGTTTGCAGGGTTCAAGATACTATGAGAAGCCAACATTAACATTTGACATTCTAAAATAGCTTCTGGTCCTAATGGTAAATGCACAGCCATCTGGTCACCATCAAAATCGGCGTTGAATGCAGTACACACTAATGGGTGTAATTGAATTGCTTTTCCTTCAATTAATTTTGGTTGGAAAGCTTGTATACCAAGTCTGTGTAACGTAGGAGCACGGTTTAGTAATACTGGATGTCCTTTAAGAACGTTCTCCAAGATATCCCAAACAACAGGCTCTTTTTTGTCTATAATTTTCTTTGCAGATTTTACAGTTTTTACAATCCCTCTTTCAATTAGTTTTCTAATTACAAAAGGTTTGTAAAGCTCGGCTGCCATAGTTTTAGGTAAACCACATTCGAATAATTTCAATTCTGGTCCTACAACAATTACAGAACGTGCAGAATAATCAACACGCTTACCTAATAAGTTTTGACGGAAACGACCTTGCTTACCTTTTAATGAATCTGATAAAGATTTTAAAGGTCTGTTAGAATCTGTTTTTACCGCTGAAGCTTTACGAGTGTTATCGAATAACGAATCTACAGATTCCTGTAACATACGTTTTTCGTTACGTAAAATAACTTCTGGTGCTTTAATCTCAACAAGACGTTTTAAACGGTTGTTACGAATAATTACACGACGATATAAATCATTTAAATCTGAAGTTGCAAAACGACCACCATCTAAAGGCACTAACGGACGTAATTCTGGTGGAATTACAGGAACAACTTTCATAATCATCCATTCTGGACGGTTCTCTCTGTTCTCGTTAGATTCGCGCAATGCTTCAACAACTTGTAAACGTTTTAACGCTTCAGTTTTACGTTGCTTAGAGGTTTCAGTATTTGCTTTATGACGTAATTGATAAGATAATGCATCTAAATCAATACGTGCTAAAAGATCTATTAAACACTCAGCACCCATTTTCGCTAGGAATTTATTTGGGTCGGTGTCTTCTAAATATTGATTGTCTTGAGGAAGTGTTTCTAAAATATTTAAATACTCTTCTTCAGTTAAGAAATCCATTTTTTGAACTGGCTCTCCTTCGGTATTTTTAGCATTACCTGGCTGAATTACTACATAACGTTCGTAGTAAATAATCATATCTAATTTCTTAGATGGTAACCCTAATAAATAACCAATTTTATTTGGTAACGAACGGAAGTACCAAATGTGTGCTACAGGAACAACAAGATTAATGTGTCCTACTCTATCACGACGTACTTTCTTTTCTGTTACTTCTACACCACAACGGTCACATACAATACCTTTGTAACGAATTCTTTTATATTTACCACAAGCACATTCATAGTCTTTTACAGGACCAAAAATACGCTCACAGAATAAACCATCTCTTTCAGGTTTATGAGTTCGATAATTGATAGTTTCTGGCTTAAGCACTTCCCCTCTTGACTCTGCTAAAATAGACTCTGGTGATGCTAAACCAATTGAGATTTTATTAAATCTCTTTATTGTATTCTTATCTTGTTTTCTTGCCATAATATATGGTGATATCGAATTATTTGTAAACTTAGTCCATCAGGTTTAAATTAAACCTGATGGACAATATATTATTCCTCTAATCTAATGTCTAGTCCTAAACCTTTCAATTCGTGCATAAGTACGTTGAATGATTCTGGTAATCCAGGTTCTGGCATTTGCTCTCCTTTTACGATTGCTTCGTAAGTTTTAGCTCTACCAATAACATCATCAGATTTAACTGTCAATATTTCTCTAAGGGTTGCAGATGCACCATATGCTTCAAGTGCCCATACTTCCATCTCTCCAAAACGCTGACCACCAAATTGTGCTTTACCACCTAATGGTTGTTGTGTAATTAAAGAGTAAGGTCCGATAGAACGTGCATGCATTTTGTCATCAATCATATGACCTAACTTAATCATATAAATAACTCCAACAGTTGCTTTTTGGTCAAATCTTTGACCAGTTCCACCATCGTATAAATAGGTATGTCCAAATTCAGGAACACCAGCTTTATTTGTCAATTCAGTAATTTGATCAATAGTCGCACCATCAAAAATTGGTGTTGCATACTTCTGACCTAATTTTTGACCTGCCCAACCAAGAACAGTTTCATAAATTTGACCAATGTTCATACGAGATGGTACCCCAAGTGGATTTAATACAATATCTACAGGTGTTCCGTCTTCTAAGAATGGCATATCTTCCTGACGAACGATACGTGCAACAATACCTTTGTTACCGTGACGTCCCGCCATTTTATCTCCTACTTTTAGTTTACGTTTTTTAGCGATGTAAACTTTAGCTAATTTAATAATACCTGCTGGTAATTCATCTCCTACAGAAATAGTAAACTTCTCACGTCTTAAAGACCCTTGTAAGTCGTTTTCTTTAATCTTGTAATTGTGAATTAAATCCGCAACTAATTTATTAATATGGTCGTCGGTTGTCCATACACCAGATGTTAAGTGTGTATAATCTTCAACTGCATTTAACATTTTAAGTGTATATTTCTTACCTTTTGGTAATACTTCTTCACCTAAATCATTAAAGATACCTTGAGCCGTTTTACCACCTACTAAAGCAAACAATTTATCGATTAATAATGTCTTAAGCTCTTCGAACTTAGCATAATATATCGCTTCTAATTGTGTAATATCTTCTTTATCTTTAGCTCTCTTACGTTTATCTTTAACCGCACGAGCAAATAATTTTTTACCAATTACTACACCATTTAATGATGGAGAAGCTTTTAATGATGCATCTTTAACATCACCAGCTTTATCACCAAAAATAGCACGTAATAATTTTTCTTCTGGAGTTGGGTCAGATTCACCTTTTGGTGTGATTTTTCCTATAAGGATATCACCAGGCTTTACTTCTGCTCCAACGCGAATCATACCATTTTCATCTAAATCTTTAGTCGATTCTTCAGATACGTTAGGGATATCATTAGTCAACTCTTCGTTTCCTAATTTAGTATCACGCACGTCTAAAGAATACTCGTCGATATGTATAGATGTAAAGATATCTTCACGTACAACTTTTTCAGAAATTACAATCGCATCCTCAAAGTTATACCCTTTCCAAGGCATAAAGGCTACTTTCATGTTTCTACCTAAAGCTAATTCACCATTTTCGGTTGCATAACCTTGACAAAGTACTTGACCTTTTTGAACTTTATCGCCTTTACGAACGATAGGTTTAAGGTTGATAGAAGTACCTTGGTTTGTTTTTCTAAACTTAACTAAAGGATATGTTTTTGTTTCAGGATCGAAGCTTACTGATGCTTCATCTTCTGTACGATCGTAACGAATAGTAACTTCGTTTGCATCAACATATTCTACAACACCATCGCGTTCTGCATTAATTAAAACACGTGAATCTGATGCTACTTGTCTTTCTAATCCAGTTCCAACAATAGGAGCTTCGGCACGTAATAATGGTACGGCCTGACGCATCATGTTAGATCCCATCAAAGCACGGTTAGCATCATCATGTTCTAAGAACGGAATTAATGAAGCCGATATTGACGAAATTTGGTTTGGTGCAACATCTGTATAATGAAGTGCTGTTGGTTCAATAACAGGGAAATCACCTTCCATTCGGGCAATTACCTTATCATGAATAATTCTAGCATTCTCATCAATTTTTACAGTTGCCTGTGCAATTAATTTTTCTTCTTCCTCTTCAGCACTTAAGTAAACTGGAGGATTAATAATATCTACTACTCCGTTTGTAACAGGTCTGTAAGGTGTTTCGATGAATCCCATTGAATTCACTTTTGCAAATACAGAAAGTGAAGAAATTAAACCAATGTTTGGTCCTTCTGGAGTTTCAATCGGACATAAACGACCGTAGTGAGTATAGTGAACATCACGTACTTCGAAACCTGCTCTTTCTCTTGATAAACCTCCTGGTCCTAATGCTGAAAGACGACGCTTGTGCGTAATCTCTGCAAGAGGATTTGTTTGATCCATAAATTGAGATAACTGGTTCGTACCAAAAAATGAATTAATTACAGAAGATAAGGTCTTCGCATTAATTAAATCTATAGGTGTAAATACTTCGTTATCACGTACATTCATACGCTCACGAATAGTACGTGCCATACGTGCTAAACCAACACCAAATTGTTGAGATAATTGCTCACCAACTGTACGTACACGACGGTTAGATAAGTGATCAATATCATCAATCTCTGCTTTTGAGTTGATAAGCTCGATTAAATATTTTATAATCGTTATAATATCTTCTTTGGTAAGCACTTGCTTATCCATACCAATATCTAACTGTAATTTCTTGTTCATTCTGTAACGCCCAACTTCACCTAAAGAGTAACGTTGATCTGAGAAGAATAATTTATCAATAATTCCTCTAGCCGTTTCCTCATCTGGCGGTTCTGCATTACGTAATTGACGGTAAATGTGCTCAACAGCTTCTTTTTCAGAGTTTGTTGGATCTTTTTGAAGCGTATTATGGATAATTGCGTAATCTCCTTGTTGTGCGCTTTCTTTATGTAAAAGGACAGTCTTTACATTCGCTTCAAGAATTTCTTCAATATTATCTTTATCTAAAACAGTATCACGATCTAATACAATTTCATTACGTTCAATAGAAACTACTTCACCAGTATCTTCATCAACAAAATCTTCGTGCCAAGTGTTAAGTACACGTGCAGCTAATTTACGACCTTGATATTTCTTTAAACCAGATTTTGATACTTTAACTTCTTCAGCAAGATCAAAAATTTCAAGAATATCTTTATCACGTTCAAAACCAATAGCTCTGAATAAAGTAGTTACAGGTAACTTTTTCTTACGATCGATATAAGCATACATAACACTGTTAATGTCTGTTGCAAATTCGATCCAAGATCCTTTAAATGGAATAACTCTAGCTGAATATAACTTAGTACCATTCGCGTGGAATGATTGACCAAAGAATACTCCTGGAGAACGGTGTAATTGAGAAACTACTACACGTTCTGCACCGTTAATACAAAAAGTACCGCTAGGAGTCATATAAGGTATTGTACCTAAATACACATCTTGAACAATGGTTTCGAAATCCTCATGTTCAGGGTCTGTACAGTACAACTTCAACCTTGCTTTAAGCGGAACACTGTATGTAAGTCCTCTTTCGATACATTCCTCTAAAGAGTATCTAGGTGGGTCGACAAAGTAATCTAAGAATTCTAGAACAAATTGATTACGTGTGTCTGTTATAGGGAAATTTTCCATGAAGGTGTTATATAAACCTTCATTACCTCTTTCTTCAGATTTGGTCTCTAGTTGGAAAAAATCCTGGAAGGATTTTATCTGAATATCCAAGAAATCTGGATAATCTGTTCTATTAACAATAGACGAGAAATTTAATCTTTCAGCTTGTGTTTCTAACATCAATGGACGAAATTTTGATTAAAAATAATAATGTGTGCGTATCTAAATGATATATACGCAAAAATGGTCTAGGTCTTAGAGTACGACTCCAGACCTAAACCTTTATGTTGTTTGGTTAATAAGCTTACTTAAGCTCAACCTCAGCTCCAGCCTCTTCTAACTGTGCTTTTAATGCTTCTGCTTCGTCTTTAGACACAGCTTCTTTGATTGCACTAGGTGCATCATCAACTAAACCTTTAGCTTCTTTTAAACCTAATCCTGTTAATTCTTTAACTAACTTTACAACAGCTAATTTAGAACCTCCAGCGGCTTTAAGGATAACATCAAATTCAGTTTGCTCTTCAGCAGCTTCAGCAGCTGGTCCAGCAACAGCTACAGCAGCAGCAGCAGCAGGCTCAATACCGTACTCATCTTTTAATATAGTTGCTAATTCGTTAACTTCTTTTACTGTTAAGTTAACTAATTGTTCTGCGAAATCTTTTAAATCTGCCATTTTCTATCGTTTTAATAAATTTTAATATAATATGTGTGTGTAATAATGCGTACTATTTAATATTATCCTTCTTTTTCAGATAATGTTTTTAAGATACCTGCAAGTTTTCCTCCACTTGATTTAAGTGCAGAAATAACGTTTTTAGCTGGCGATTGTAATAATCCAATAATATCTCCAAGTAACTCTTCACGAGACTTGATATCTACTAAGGCATCTAATTGGTCGTCTCCTAGGTAAACAGTTTCTTCAATAAAAGCACCTTTTAGTAAAGGCTTATCAGATTTTTTTCTGAATGCTTGAATTACTTTAGCTGGAGCATTACCAGTTTCAGAATACATTACAGAAGTGTTACCTTTTAAAATAGTTGGTAAGTCTCCGAAATCTCTATCTGAAGCTTCCATTGCTTTTTCAAGTAATGTATTTTTTACTATTGCTAATTTTATATTAGCTTTGAAACAAGCGCGACGTAAGTCTGAAGTTTTAACAGCGTTTAAACCTGAAATATCTGCTATATAGATATTTGCGTTATCGGCTAATTGTGCAGTTAATTCTTCGATTACTTGTGATTTTTCTTCTCTAGTCATAATAAAAGTTTTTAACTAATTAACCAATTTTAGTCTCAACAGCTATACTAGGACTCATCGTACTAGAAATAAAAATACTTCTTACATAAGTACCTTTAGCCGCTGTTGGCTTTAATTTCATTAATGTTTGTAATAATTCGTTTACGTTTCCTGCAATTTGCTCTTGACTAAAAGATACTTTACCAACAGCTGCATGAACGATACCAGTTTTATCAACTTTAAAGTCAATTTTACCAGCTTTCACTTCAGTTACTGCTTTTGCAACATCCATAGTTACTGTACCAGTCTTTGGGTTAGGCATTAATCCTCTAGGTCCTAATATACGTCCTAATGGTCCTAATTTACCCATAACACTTGGCATAGTGATAATTACATCTACATCTGTCCAACCACTCTTGATTTTATCAAGATATTCGTCTAAACCTACGTAGTCTGCTCCAGCTTCTTTAGCTTCTGCTTCTTTGTCTGGAGTTACTAATGCTAAAACTTTTACGTCTTTACCTGTACCATGTGGAAGAGATACTACACCTCTAACCATTTGGTTTGCTTTTCTAGGATCTACTCCTAAACGAACAGCGATGTCTACAGACGCATCAAATTTTGCATTTGTTATGTCTTTTACTAATGCTGATGCTTCATTAACAGAATAAAATTTCCCTTTTTCTATTTTAGCTACAGCTTCTTTTTGTTTTTTTGCTAATCTTGCCATTTTAAATTTCTTTTTCTAGATTAATTTGGCGCGTTTCCGGTTACGGTTATACCCATAGACCTTGCGGTACCTGCGATCATTTTCATTGCTGATCCGATTTCAAATGCATTTAAATCTTGCATTTTATCTTCAGCAATAAGTTTAATTTGATCCCAAGAAACTTTAGCTACTTTTTTTCGGTTTGGTTCACCTGAACCCTTTTTCAACTTGGCTGCTTCTAATAACTGTACTGCCGCTGGTGGTGTCTTGATTACAAAATCGAATGATTTGTCTTTGTAAACAGAGATTACAACTGGTAATACCTTGCCTTGTTTGTCTTGCGTTCTAGCATTGAATTGCTTACAGAACTCCATGATGTTAACACCTGCAGCTCCTAAAGCGGGTCCAACCGGTGGCGACGGATTCGCTGCACCTCCCCGAACTTGTAACTTAACTACTTTACCTAATTCTTTTGCCATTTTTAATAATTTAATTTTGATATGCTTCTACAATTGGAAGCTGTATAACACATCTGTATCGTTGTAACAATAATTATATTAATTATACTTTTTCAACTTGCATATAGCTTAACTCTAATGGTGTTTTTCTTCCAAAAATCTTTACCATTACTTCTAGCTTACGCTTTTCTTCATTTATCTTTTCAATAGTACCATCAAATCCATTGAATGGTCCATCTATAACTTTTACTGTTTCGCCAATATTAAAAGGAATTGCAACAGTACTTTCTGTATCTACAGTCAATTCATCTACCTTACCTAACATTCTGTTTACTTCAGATTGTCTTAATGGCACAGGATCTCCACCTTTTGTTTCACCTAAAAATCCAATTACATTTGTAACAGATCTAATAATGTGAGGTACTTCTCCTGTTAAATTAGCTTGAACCATAATGTACCCTGGAAAATAAACTTTTTCTTTGCTTATTTTTTTTCCATTACGAATTTGAATAACTTTTTCTGTAGGAACTAATACTTGGTCTACATAATCTTCTAAGCCTAAACGAGCTATTTCACTCTCAATATATGCTTTAATCTTATTTTCCTGACCACTTACAGCTCTAACAACATACCACTTTTTCTCACTTCCTTCAGACATAAAAATTTTTTTTAACTTTTTTAGTTGATTAAATGAAAGTAATATGATATGACTTTGCTGAATACCGTATCAACTCCCCATATTGCTAAAGAGAACACTGTAGAGAATACAGCTACCAAAATAGTTAAGCTCTGTCCTTCTGCCAAAGTTGGCCAAGTTACATTATGCTTTAACTCTCCGAATGATTCTTTTACGTAATTTACAAATCCAGCCATTATTTTTCAAAACTTTATTAGCACGGGCGGAGAGACTCGAACTCCCGACACCTGGTTTTGGAGACCAGTGCTCTACCAACTGAGCTACGCCCGTATAAAAGTCAAGGTATTTCGTTATAGAAACACCTCAACCTTATATTGTATTAAACTTAATTTAGTCTAAAATTTCAGTTACTTGTCCAGCACCTACTGTTCTACCTCCTTCACGGATTGCAAAACGTAAACCAACATTCATTGCGATTGCTTGGTGTAAGTCAACAGTAATTGTTAAGTTATCTCCTGGCATTACCATTTCAACACCATCAGGTAAGTTAATTGTTCCTGTTACATCAGTTGTACGTACGTAAAACTGAGGACGGTAATTGTTATGGAATGGAGTATGACGTCCACCTTCTTCTTTTTTCAAAACGTAAACTTCAGCTTTGAATTTAGCGTGTGGAGTTACAGAACCTGGCTTACAGATTACCATTCCTCTTTTAATATCTTCTTTAGCAATACCTCTTAATAAGATACCTGCATTATCTCCAGCTTCACCTCTATCTAAGATTTGACGGAACATTTCAATACCAGTAATAGTTGAAGTTAATTTCTCAGCTCCCATACCAATAATTTCTACACCATCTCCAGTATTAGCTACTCCAGTTTCGATACGTCCAGTTGCTACTGTACCACGACCTGTAATAGAAAATACATCTTCGATAGGCATTAAGAAAGGCTTATCTACTTCTCTTAATGGCTCTTCGATCCAAGTATCACAAGCTTCCATTAATTCAAGAATTTTTGGAACCCATGTTGGATCATCATTCAATCCACCTAAAGCAGATCCTGAAATTACTGGTCCATTATCACCATCATAGTCATAGAAAGAAAGTAAATCTCTAATTTCCATTTCTACTAATTCTAATAATTCTTCATCATCAACTAAATCCACCTTGTTCATGAAAACAACCATACGAGGAATACCTACTTGTTTTCCTAATAAGATATGCTCTCTAGTTTGAGGCATTGGACCATCGGTAGCAGCAACCACCAAGATAGCACCATCCATTTGAGCTGCACCTGTAACCATGTTCTTTACGTAATCCGCGTGACCTGGACAGTCAACGTGAGCGTAATGACGATTTGCAGTTGCGTACTCTACGTGAGATGTATTAATAGTAATACCTCTTTCTTTTTCTTCCGGTGCGTTATCGATTTGATCAAAACCTTTTACTTCACAATAACCAGCTTTTGCCAATACCGTAGTAATAGCTGCAGTTAATGTAGTCTTACCGTGATCTACGTGTCCAATTGTACCTATATTTAAGTGTGGTTTGGAACGATCAAAAGTTGCCTTTGCCATGTTTTAAAAATTTAATCTTAGTTATATAATAATATTAGTGTATTCTACTTTATGCTTTTATAGAGCCAATGACGGGAATTGAACCCGTGACCTCTTCCTTACCAAGGAAACGCTCTACCCCTGAGCTACACCGGCTTAAAATTGAGCGAGAGACCGGGTTCGAACCGGCGACATTCAGCTTGGAAGGCTGACGCTCTACCAACTGAGCTACTCTCGCATTATTTTAATTCCTGTATTTATAATTATCAAAACCCCTATAATGTGTTACCATTATAAAAATAATGTGGGGAGAGCAGGATTCGAACCTGCGAAGACGTAGTCAGCAGATTTACAGTCTGCCCTCGTTGGCCGCTTGAGTATCTCCCCAATTATAAATTATTCACTCTTTAAAAGAACTTGAGCCGATGGAGGGACTTCCCTTCGACTATGCTCAGGATAAACTTCTCGTCCCAAGTTAAAATTGTGTTTTCACGACACTTTCAACTTCCTGTTGCACTTTTCACTTTATTGAGCCGATGGAGGGACTCGAACCCACGACCTGCTGATTACAAATCAGCTGCTCTAGCCAGCTGAGCTACATCGGCTTTTAATACTTTTTTCATCACAAAAAAAGTCCGCTATTTCTAACGGACTGCAAATGTATATATTTATTCTTTTATTCAAAACATTTTTATGAATAATTTTTTCATAAATATGATTTTAATTTTTCTTTTCGCTTTTTTAGCTGTCTTTCTAGAGAAGCTGTTGCACTATCTACGCCTTCTTCAAACGACTTACATTGTTTTTTAACTACAAAACTATCTCCTGGCACACTTACTCTTGCTTCAAATATCTTATTTTCCTTATCGCTCGTGTTTTCCACTTTTAAATAAACATCGGAACTAATAACCTTATCATAGAATAGGTCTAACTTATCCATACGTTTCTGAATAAAGTCTATCAATGATTGATCTGCATTGAAATTGACTGATTGAATGTTTACTTTCATACTTCTTAAATTTATTATTAAACAATAGGTCGTTTCGTACTATTTCTTATTTCTTGGGTGCGTATTTAAATACACTTTCTTTAATTCTGCTATACTATTGTGCGTGTAAACTTGAGTCGACGCCAAACTAGAGTGCCCTAGGAGTTCTTTAACAGCATTCAAATCTGCACCTTGATTGAGTAAATGAGTTGCAAAAGAATGCCTTAAAATATGCGGGCTCTTTTTTACTTTTGAAGATGCTAAACTAAAATAGTTATTTATTATTCTGTAAACAAGTGTTTCATAAATTTTAACGCCTTTTTTGGTTAAAAACATATAATCACTATCTGTTATACCACTTAATACTTGTCGCTCTTTTAAATACAGATTAATTACCTCTATTACAGATGGTAACAGCGGAACCAATCGTTCCTTATTCCGTTTTCCTAAGACCTTTAATGTTTTGTTTGAAATATTAAAATCGCCTAATTGTAATTGTACCAGCTCGATACGACGGATTCCTGTAGAATAAAATAATTCGATTATTAATCGGTTTCTTAACCCCTCAAAATCCTGTTCATGTGGAAAATCGTCTAGAACGGTTTTTACTTCTTTTTCAGAAAAAGGAATCTGAATGGTTTTCTTAATTTTTAAAGCTTTGTGTTTTACTAACGGATTTTGGTCAATATCTCCAACCTTCATTAAGAATTTATAATAGGAATTTAAAGCAGATAATTTCCTATTTACACTTCGATTAGATAATCCGCTTTCTACTAAATTTACAATCCAACGTCTTACTTGCGGATAATTCACATCGTGAAGCGACTCTTCCTGATATTCTGATCGTATAAAATCTAGAAAATCAGTCAAGTCCTTTTTATAAGCATTAACGGTTAAAGCTGAATAATTTTTCTCTAACAACAAATAATCTG
This sequence comes from Formosa sejongensis, assembly GCF_033447105.1. NCBI lineage: Bacteria > Pseudomonadati > Bacteroidota > Flavobacteriia > Flavobacteriales > Flavobacteriaceae > Formosa > Formosa sejongensis. Next base: position 36,555 of record NZ_JAWQUN010000025.1, on the reverse strand, counting down.
TAAAGGCGGAAAATATCATAGAATTAGCATCAGTATGCTTGCTAATATAGTAAGTTTAAAATGGGAAGTTGTTAAATATTGCGCAAAAAAAATCCTGCTAGTGCAGGATTTTAATGTATTATTAGATAAAAAGATTAAGCTTCTGCGTGATCTCTTATTCCTTGTACGTATTGCGCTTTTTGATTTAGTTCTCTATTCGCTACAGAGGGTTTTACAAACTGCCTACGCGCTTGCAACTGACGCCTAGTACCTGTCTTATCAAATTTACGTTTGTAACGCTTTAGCGCTCTATCTATATTTTCTCCTTCTTTAATTGGTATTCTTAACATAGTCCTTAACCTCCTCTCTTTTAGCATTCGGGCTGCAAATGTAAAAATTAATTTAAATTATGCAATCAAAAAAATAAAATATTTTTTCACGCTATTTTAATCTTTAAAAAGAGATGATCTTTTGGTTAAATCTTGAATCAATTTTTCATCTTCTTCACTCTCTAAAAGCGTGTTATAATTATCCCAAAAATCTTTATTATAAGGCTTAATAGCAAATATATTAGAATTCCATTCACTGTGTAAAGTAGACTGAATTACCTCCGGGTCTAATATAATTTCTGTGAACAAAATTTCTTGTATGGTTTTATAATAACGCTCGTCTTTAGCACGTTGTTCGGCTGCTTCGTCGTCAGATTTAGATGGTTTCGAACCCACATTTACTAATTTTGGAGTTTCGTAAGACACATAATTAGTATACATCTTACTATCATATTCCATGTAAGTGATAACTAATTTATGATTTATCTGTGTATCGAACAGTATTCTACTTCTTGTTTTTTGTGCTTCTGAGGCTGCTATTAATTCATATTCAATCTTCTTTACTGCATATGTATCCCAATACACATAAAGCCATCCATTTGCAATATAACCATCATTAAAAATGCCTTTGGTTTCTAAATTGATATGATCTTTTCCTTCCGAAATTTTAATCTTATAAATCTTTCGTTCATTATCAACCAAAATAGTATCTAATTCAAACTGATGAAAATCTAATACATGCTCACCAAATAAAGCGCGAGACGACTTTGTGTTTCTAAGCAGATTCAATTTACCAGAGAAAAAATTCTGAAGTCCATTTGTTCTAATATCATTCCACTTAATGGCTTTTACTAACGAAGCTGTTTTTATAGTATCTCGTTTTAAGTTTTTGGCTCGAAGATTTTTATTTCCGTTTTGTTTTAAATACGATGTATATGCAAGTAAACTATCTACATCTCTTAAATCGTAACTTTTACGCATCTCGTCTACATTTATCTTTAAATTTTTTGAAGCCGGAGATTGAGCACTAGAATCGTAAAGTGTAATGGCACTTTCTATAAGCCACTTAAATTCCTTTTTATTACGCTCTTTATGGCGTAGGAATCCTTTTTCTAAATATGGCAATTCGGGAAGGTTATCGGGTAACTTACTTATCATTTTAAGCACGATATCGTTTCCCGTTTTAGGTCTATTTTCTGCAACTAGTAAAATTTCATCTAAGGCCGCAATATCTTCTTCTAAATAAATCTCTTCTGTATTATTGAAATCTTTTACAGGCATTTTAAAACTCTTATACCCTATTGAAGAAATAACAAGTGTATCATTCCCCATAGTATCAGGAACTAACAATACAAACTTTCCGTCGGCATTACTTATCGTACCCGTAGTGGTGTTTTTAATGTAAATGCTAGCACTTTCTATAGGAACCATAGTCGAGAAGTCGACTATCTTATTTTTTAGTTCTGTTTGTGAATATGCTGAAATAAAAAACAAACAAACTAAAATGGTTAAACTATATGTTTTGTTGATGAAATTCATATTCAATCCTTTATAATTTAACCATTACTATTTTACTTTAGTGTACTATTGAAGCCTAAAACCAAATTCTAAATATATTGAATATGTAGAACTTTTTATACATCCATTAGTCGCCTATGATAATTTATTTGTCCAAGGTGATAGGTTAAATGGTTTATTAAATGAAAGAGTAAATATTCATTTGTTTCTACTTTAACAAATTTCAAAACAGGGTAATCCATTTTTAATTCTTCACTTGTAAGAGATATTAATGATTTATTAACCATTTCTATAGTCTCCCTAACACCAGCAATCAGCTCTCGTCTTGGAACATTTCGTTTGGTAAATTCAAGTTCTCTATTTCTAACATACCCCGTTTTCCCAATTTCTTTTCCAATAAATGCATGTAAATTTCCAATTATATGAAGCGTTAAAGTTCCTGCCGAATTAGAAATGCTTTTCTCTACTCTCCAAATATTTTCTTCTTTCTTATAAAGTTCTATTTCAGTGATTAACTTCTTCAAGTCTCTTTCAAAAAAAGATATTAATTCGATTGAATTCATCTGTTACGTTTTGCATTTTCATAAAATCACTACAAACTACTAAATTTCAATACTATTTAAGTAGCCGGTTTATAATCTTTTTTATCTAGAACCATCTTGGCGATAATCTCTTTCAAAATTTCTGAAGTCCCTCCTCCTATTGGCCCTAAACGACTATCGCGTAATAATCTTGCCATAGGATAATCCTCCATATAACCGTATCCGCCTAAAAACTGTAAACATTGATAAATCACCTCATCGGCCATTTTAGTCGATTTTAACTTAGAAATTGTCGCTTCTTTCACAACATATTCACCTTTATTTAATTGATATGTTACTGAATAATTAAACGCTTTACAAATCGTCATATCAGAATACAAATCAGCAAAATTATGACGTAACGCTTGAAACTTATCTATAGTTTTTCCAAACGCCATACGTTCGCTCATATATTGTTGTGCATACTCTAAAGCAAATTCTGCACGAGCATGTGCATTAACCCCCATAATTAAACGCTCTAATGCAAAGTGCTGCATGATGTATGGAAATCCTTTACCTTCTTCTCCCATTAATTGAGATGCTGGAATCACTACATTATCGAAAGCAATTTCTGCAGTATCTGAAGCTCTCCAACCCAACTTATCTAACTTGGTAGCCGTAATACCGGGCGTATTTCTATCCACCACAAAAATGCTAATTGCTTTATGTGCTTCTTCTTGACTTGTCTTTGCCGCAACAATTAAATAATCGCTATACACTCCATTTGTAATAAAGGTTTTAGAACCATTTAAAACATAAGTATCTCCATCTTTTACTGCTGTAGTACGCATTCCTGCAACATCGCTTCCTCCAAAAGGTTCGCTTATACACAAACAACCTATTTTATCTCCAGCAATACTTGGGACTAAATATTTTTGTTTAATGGCCTCGTCTCCTTCTTTATTAAGATGTGTCATCGCTAAATAAGCATGTGCCCACATAGCTGCTGCAAAACCACCAGAATTCACTTTTTGTAATTCTTCAAGAAAAATTACAGTATAAAAAAGATCTAAATTTAATCCGCCATAAGCTTCAGGATAATTTATTCCAAAAAAACCCATGTCTCCAAATTTCTTCCAAATAAAACGATCTATAGTTCCTGTCTTTTCCCATTTATCAATATGAGGAACCACTTCCTTTTTTAAAAACGCTTGTAGACTCGCTCTGAACAAATCATGCTCTTCTGTAAAGTACATCGTATTCATAAATTATAGTGTGTTTTATTCCGGATACCGGAATTAATTGAGTGTCAAATATAGCTTAATTATATCTAATTTTTGAACAGGGAAAGTGTTAACTTTTTCCAATTCATTTAAATCATTGAAGCCCTCGTGTAGTGTGCGATACTCCAATATTTCTTGTGCTAGTGGGTAATCTATGTGCTGAATTTTCACCAAATCGTCCATACTAATTGTATTGAGATTTAGCTTAGTAATTACTCGTGGTGTTTTAACAGTAAACTTACCTTTAAGTTCCTCGATTACTTCTGGAGAAAGTCCGTAAACATCTTCTAGTTGAATATCGGCAATAAAGCCGCCATCAAAAGAATTTCTATATTTTACAATACGTTGAGATAATTTTTCTCCAATGCCGTAAACAATTTCTAATTCTGAAGTTGTAGCTGTATTTAAATCGATTTTCTCCTTAAACGTTAGTGTCCGATTAACTTTTTGTTGATATTTCCCTGTTGAAGTTGATTTGTTACTGACCCATTCTGGAAATTTGAATAACGGTGATATTTTATGAAATAACGAATCTGATACTCCTGTTACATCCTGAAAATCTTTAGCAGAATTAATCCATTTGTTTTGATTTCTATAGTTATGAAGCTTATCTATTTCTTGATTTGTCATTCCTAAACTATAGCCTTTAAAGTCTGTAATATAATTGGGATTAAACGGAAACAGCTTAGGCTTAGCATTTTCAATTTCGACAGCCTTAAGTGAATCAATTTTATTCTGAAATACTACTAAATCTTGACTTGGAATCTCGATATCTTCAGGCGTTTTATTCCAAAAAAAGTAAACACATTGAAGTATTAAGATTACAAAAAGCAATAAAAAAATCCCATATCGCTGTTGTTTTGAAAACGTGATATGGGATTTTAATAACTTCATAAATATATTTTACATATGGTCTGTATAATCAGTAGCACCTTCTTCTAAGGCGTCATCTTTTTTAGAGATAGCATTCATGTATTTGTTTAATTCGCGCTTAACAACAGGTGTAAGTATAACCACACCAATAATGTTTGGTACAACCATAGCGAAGATCATAGCATCAGAGAAATTGATAACAGCTCCTAAACTTATTGATGATCCAACTACTACGAAAAATAAGAATAATACTTTATAAACTAAATCTGTAATTTTCCCTTTTCCGAAAAGGTAAACCCAACCTTGCATTCCGTAATAAGACCAAGAGATCATAGTTGAAAAAGCAAATAGTATAACAGCAATAGTAAGTACAATTGAGAAATGCGGAATAACACTATCGAATGCCGTAGCTGTTAATTCTACTCCTTCAGAAATTGGCACACCGTATTCCATAAACTGACCATCGAAATTTGTGATGATAATTACTAAAGCAGTCATTGTACAAATAACTACAGTATCTACAAAAGGCTCTAATAATGCCACAATACCTTCACTGGCAGGATAAATTGTTCTTACTGCTGAATGCGCGATGGCAGAAGACCCAACACCGGCTTCGTTAGAGAACGCTCCACGACGTATCCCTTGTATCATAACTCCAACTAAACCACCTGCAATTCCTAAGCCCGAAAATGCGCCTTCATAAATTAAAGCAAAAGCATCACCAATATGTGAATAATTTGCGATTAAAATAATTAAAGATGCTAGTACATAGATACCCGCCATAAACGGAACAATTTTTTCTGTTACAGAAGCAATACGTTTTATTCCTCCAATAATTACTACGGCAACAATTGCAGCCATAACTAAACCAAAATACATACCTCCGTTAGAACCTTCAATCCCTGCTAATTTCACAAATTGAGCAGCTGCTTGATTGGCTTGAAACATGTTTCCACCTCCAAAAGATCCACCAATAACAAATATGGCAAAAAGAACAGCTAATACTTTTCCTAAACCACCAAATCCTTTTTCGCCTAAACCTTTTTTCAGGTAATACATTGGACCTCCATAAACAGTTCCATCTTCGCCTACATCACGATATTTTACACCTAAAGTACATTCTGCAAATTTAGATGCCATCCCTAAAAACCCAGCGACAATCATCCAAAACGTAGCACCAGGCCCTCCAATAGATAAAGCTACAGCAACACCTGCTATATTTCCTAAACCTACAGTTGCAGACAAGGCTGCCGTTAATGCTTGAAAGTGGGACACTTCTCCATCTGCACTATCGTCTCTTAAGGTTTCAATTATATTTTCGTCTTCATTTGGAGTTACATCTCCATACAATGTATCTGCACCGTGCTTCTCAATATCGTGGTATTTATCTTGAACAACATCTAAAGCTAATTTAAAACCTGTAAAATTTATAAATTTGAAATAAACAGTGAAATAAATAGCTCCTGCCATTAGTACAATTAAGACCCAAGGTATTTGAAAGCTATCTGAAAATGGAATTTCATAAAAAATAGCATCTACAAACCATTCAGTATAATTTTTAAAAACAGCATCAATTTTTTCTGATGTTGTTTCTTGTGCAAATGTTATAATAGGTAAGATTAGGGTAAAGAAAGAAAGAAGATACTTCTTCATAATTGTTGTTAATGTTAGTTAATAATTAGGTTGGGTGCCCAGTAAAGTGCCACAAGTTGCTAAAAAATATTCGTTTTTTAAAACTATACTTGTTAATAATGTAATTTCAGTTTAACTATAAATCGAACACAGATGTGCGTTTTGTATAAAGTAAATCTTTAATACGCATCCAAAAAGCAATAAATAAATATAATGCAAAACCAAATCCAACGGTTACAAATGTGAGGTAAATAAAAGATGTTCTCACTATTTTAGCACGCATTCCAATCCGGTCTGCAATACGTTGGCAAACATAAAAACCACGTTTTTGAAAATAGAGTAAAATCTTATAAAAAAATTTCATGTCGCAATATAGCTAAAATCGGTTTAAAATGGTGCTTCCCACTGCACATTGCATACATTTTTTAAGATTACAGTACTCGTTTTTCAACTGAATTAACCCTTGTGTTTGCAAAGCAGATTTCGAAATTGGTTTTAAGCTTTCAAACTTTTTAGTGATTGCATTCTGTTCGGGTTTTAACTCGTTAATTAATTGAATTAAATCTTCGTTATAATTTTTACCTGAAATTTTAGAATAACTAAATTTAATAGGAATAATGGTATTGATAATTAACAGATCTATAAAATTTTTACTCGTTGACTTACTTACTTTTTTAGAAGATTTCTTAAAGGTATAATGTGTTTCCCAATATTCAGACGTTTTTACTGTAAGCAAATCGTAAAATTCCTGTTTTGTTTTAGCTTCAATAATTCTTGAAAATAAATTTTGATTTTTAACATAAACCTGCGCCAGTTGAGATAATCTAATTGTAGGGAAATTCGGAGGCCTTAATCTAAAAAACTGAAGCGGAGTGACATGATTCTGAGTTAAATTAAATTTCTGTTTTAAAAACTGATACTCCTTCTGAAGCGTAACAACATATTCATCTTCTACATCGGTTTCTAACAAACCACTTTGCCCAAACAACATCGCTTCTAAGACATGTTCTTTGGTTTGAATTTTTCTAATTACAGCAAAATCTAAGGACGAAGCCAGGCTAAAAAAAGCTTCACCATTTACTTTTAATCCAAAATTCTTTGCTAGTAATTTAAAAAGCACGGCTTCCCAATCGTTTTTTGAACCTTCCAAAAGCACTTCTATCTGACTCGATTTTCGTTCTAACCGTTCAAAAAACAAACGTTCCAACCAATTCTGAATCACAAAATCATCAACCGAAGCAAAATCATCTTCACAATTAATCCAACGTTGTTCTTTCGAAAATAAGTGATGATATCCTTTTAAAGCAGATATTGAAACATATTGTTTCAGTTCTAAAGTTGGAATTGCTGAATTATCTTTTCTGAAGATATCCACATCGTGCTCCCAAACCACATGAAGAATAACATTATCGTAGTTGGAATCTACTTCGTGATGATGCACATACCAATCTGAAGCTTTTATATGAATTTCTACATTTCCAGCCCAAAGCTGATTGTCGATTTTAAGTTGAGCGTTAAAAAAATCAGGTCCTGAATTAAAATTATGTTGTCCAACATGAATTAGCTGAACGCGCTCTCCGTTAACGGTAGACAATCCGCTAGTGCTGAACTTTTTATATTTCCATAAATAATGCAGAAAATCTTCCTTCATAGCTTAAATATAAAATTCCATCCTAAAAACACCAAATTTCATATGCTAATTCTTTTATGACAAATGAACTTATTAAATTTACACAAAATTTTACGCGATGAACGAACTTACTTTAACAACGCCTGCCCTTTTATTTTCTGCTATTTCATTAATCATGCTTGCTTATACTAATAGATTCTTAGCATACGCTGCAGTGGTTAGAAATTTACACGATAAATATTTAGAGAAGAAAGACGAGCGTTATATTAAACAAATAAAAAACATAAAAACACGTCTTTATCTTACGCGATCTATGCAAATCGCAGGGATTTCAAGTTTATTGTTTTGTGTTGTTACCATGTTTTTAATTTACATCAATCAACAAACTATAGCCGTTTGGGTATTTGGTTTGGCATTAATTCTATTAATTATCTCTTTAGGATTATTGATTATGGAAATACAAATCTCAGTAAAAGCTTTAGAACACCATATTAGTGATATTGAGAATAATTAATTCTACAATTGGATAAAGTTATAATAGAAGAAATTAATTTGGAATACACTTCTGATTTTTAAAATAAATAAAGCGCCTCTGAATATGTTTCAGGGCGCTTTGTCTTTTAATTTTATAATTGTTTATCTCTGTAAGTTGTTGAAACAATTTAAGCAAAATGAAATATTTATTTTACAGTACCCGTTAAATGTTTCACATTTGGGTTTATAGGATTACCTGATGCTCTTCTATACGATGCAATTTGTCCACAATGCCATACAGCATCTTCAATTGGGCCATTAATTACATTCCAAAAAGACACTATTCTTTCTTCTTTCGGACTTTTAAAAATGATATTAAATTGCTCTAAATCCTCGGCTTGCTTAATTATATCGGAAGCCGTTTTTAAATTGGATAACGTTTGCCCTCTTAGTTCTTCATAAGTTAAAGCCTTTTTCAACGTTTGCTTTACATGTGGTATTTTTGAAACAGCATTCCTAATCATGGTAGATAAATCATAGATATGATTTATAATTTCCAAGGTTGAATACCCATTTTCAGTTAATTTATAATCTAAATCGGTTGTTGTTAAGCCTTGGGTTGCCCAGTAGTATCGAAATCCTAATCCATCAATAAAACGACCGGCAACGGTTCCTGCTGTATATGTTTCAGAATATTTTGGAAGTTCGAAATACGGCATTTTTTATTGGTTTTATGATTAAGTTAACAAGGAAATAGGCAACGTTCAGATTCTATATTTACCTTTTTTATTTATATACCATGAGTATCGAACAAATAAACAAGTGAAGCCATTGCTGCAGCTCCCAATTCTAATTCACGTTTATTAACAGCATCAAAAGTATCGTTTGAAGCATGATGATGATCGAAATAACGTTGAGAATCTGGTCGCAAACCAGCGGTAATATTAGTAGCCGTTTTTAACGGACTAACATCTGCTCCGGCGTGACCTTTTTCAAAATAATGAATTAAATACGGTTTAAATAATGGCTCCCAAGCCAATATTTTATCCAAATCAGCATCAGTACAATCAAAAGTAAATCCCCTTGGTGTAAATCCACCAGAGTCACTTTCTAATGCCATAATATGTTTTTCTCCATTTGCTTTTGCCTCTTTTTCATAAGCAGTAGCGCCTCTTAATCCATTTTCTTCATTCATAAACATAACCACTCGAATACTATGTTTAGGCCTGATTTTTAACGTTTTAAACAATCTTAAAACTTCCATAGATTGTACTATTCCAGCTCCATCATCATGCGAGCCATCTCCTAAATCCCAAGAATCTAAATGACCACCAACAATAATAAACTCGTTTGGAAATTGCGAGCCGGTAATTTCTCCAATCACATTATAAGACTTAACATCTTCTAATTGACTGCAGTTTTGTTTAAAATAGAATTGAAGCGTGCTATCCATATGTAGCATGCTACTTAATAAGTTCGCATCTTTTGTGCTTATCGCAGCAGAAGGAATACGTTTAGACAGAGGCAAATCGTCATAAGTCATACTTCCCGCATGAGGTAAATCATCAATATTTAGTGTCATTGATCTTACAATAACACCAGCAGCACCATATTTAGCAGCCTCGACAGCTCCCATATAACGCTGGTCTACACAACCTCCGTAAGCTTCGAAGGTATTGATTAAATCGGCTTGCATTGGTCTGTTATAGAATACTATTTTCCCTTTAACTCCAGCTTCTCCTAATGTTTTTAACTCATCAAAATTCATAATTTCTACTACAGATGCAGTAACCCCTAAAGGGTTTGTAGATACTGAACCACCTAAAGCACATATATTAACGTTTGTCGATACGCCGCTACTTGCTCTAATATAAGCAAATTCTTTAGCTCCTCTCACCCATTTTGGAACCATTACTGGTTGTAACCAAACCTTATCTAATCCTAAAGAATCTAACTCTTCTTTCCCCCAATCTACTGCGCGTTCGGCATTTAAAGACCCCGATAATCGGCCTCCTATATCTATAGACAAGGTTTCTAACCACGAGTAACTTTTACCTTCGACTAAAGCAGATTTATAAATTTGTTTTAACATCTCTGCATCTGTTTGGCCAAAAACATGACTACTTAAACACAATACTATTAGGACTATTATTCTCTTCATTTTATTTTTTGGGATGATTACTATTATTAGGGAGGTATTTAAGGAATAAAAATCCTTGAATATTTAAAACTACTCGCTTTTTAATTGCGCTGTATATGCTTCTATATTCGATTCTGTTTCGGCATCTAATTCGGGCTCTTTAATATCATGATATTCTTTAAGTGTATCGTAAAGAATATTAGCGACGATCAAACGTGCTGAGGGTTTATCGTCTGCAGGAATATTATACCAAGGTGCATTTGTTGTTGATGTTCTATTAATAGCATCTTCATAACACGATTGATAGTTGTCCCATAACACGCGCTCTTTTAAATCGTCGGCAGAAAACTTCCAGTTTTTACTTTTCTTTTCTAATCTGCGTATTAATCTATCGCGTTGTTCGTCTTTAGACAGGTTTAAAAAGAATTTAAAAATTATGGTGCCACTATTGGTAATATGTTTTTCGAAATTTACAATTTCATTGAATCGGGTGTCCCAAAATTCGTCATTCACATCTGAAATTTTAGTAACTGTCGGAATATTTTCGCCTAAAATATAATTAGGATGGACACGTGTAACCAATACGTTTTCATAATGTGTCCTGTTAAAAATCCCAAATTTACCTCGTGCAGGTAAGCGCAGATAGTGACGCCATAAATAATCGTGTTTTAACTCCAATTCTGTTGGCGATTTAAAGCTATGGCAATCGATACCTCTCACATTAAAATCTTTAAAAACTTCACGAATCAAACTATCTTTTCCGGCAGTATCCATACCTTGAAAACACACTAAAATAGAGTATTTACCATGCGCATACATGGTGTTTTGCAATTCCCCTAATTTTACTCTAACCTTTGCTAAAGCCTTTTCAATCTTTTTTTCTGAAGCGTCTAAATCTACTTTAGTTTCTAGATCTTTTATGTCTATTTTAGAATCAATTTTAAAGTCTTTAATGTGAATATCTTTCATAATGCGAATGCAGTTTTGGAATTTTACACTACTAAAAAACAAAAATGCTTTTTATTAATAGCACGTTTGATAAACTTTTTGGAATATTTAACTAAGAAGTACAAGCCTATTACAAAAACAGAAGACAACTACTCTGATAACATATAGTATCTAAACACTTTTGACTTTAGAATTATCCATAAAAAAAGGCTCTAAACTATTACGTTTAGTGCCCTTTATATATTTAATAAATTTATTATTTGGTTGCGTATAATTTCACATCGCTTTCTTTAACGGTGTCACCACTTAAAATAATAAGTCGCTCTACTACATTTCTAAGTTCTCTAATATTACCTGTCCAATCGTAAGATTTCAATAATTTAATTGCCGTGTCGGAAAACTCTTTTTTCACATTGCCTTGTTCTCCTGCAATTTTATCAGAAAAATAATCTACTAACAACGAGATATCTTCGCGTCTATCGTTTAAAGCGGGCACCTGTATTAAAATTACAGCTAATCTGTGGTATAAATCTTCTCTAAAACGTCCTTCTTCAATTTCCTTTTTCAAATCTTTATTGGTAGCAGCAACTACACGAACATCTACTTTAATATCTTTATCGCTACCAACTCGTTGCACACGGCTTTCTTGAAGCGCACGTAGTACTTTAGCCTGGGCAGACAAACTCATATCTCCTATTTCGTCTAGAAAAACAGTTCCACCATTAGCGGCTTCAAACTTCCCTGCTCGGTCTTTATTTGCGCTTGTAAAAGCACCTTTAACATGACCAAAAAGTTCACTTTCTATTAATTCGCTAGGTATGGCTGCACAATTTACTTCTACCATCGGTCCGCTAGCACGCTCACTTTTTTGATGTAACCAATGTGCGACTAGTTCTTTTCCTGTTCCGTTGGCACCAGTAATTAGTACACGAGCTTCTGTGGGTGCAACTTTTTCAATAATATCCTTTATACTCGCAATCGCTGGACTTTCCCCAATCATTTGGTAATTCTTACCAACTTTAGTTTTAAGAATTTTGTTTTGAACAACCAAATTCTTTCTATCCAAGGCATTTCTAACCGTATTTAATAAACGGTTTAAATCTGGTGGTTTCGAAATATAATCGAACGCCCCCAGACGCATAGTTTGTACAGCTGTATCTAAATCACCATGACCAGAAATCATAACAATTGGAATTTCTGGTTTTAATATTTTTGCGGCTTCTAAAACTTCGACTCCGTCCATTTTCGGCATCTTTATATCGCATAAAACCAAATCGTAGTCTTCATTTTTAATCATCTCAATTCCAATTAAACCATCTTCTGCTTCCTCCAGATGATAGGTTTCATTTTCTTCGGATAAGATTTTAACCAAAACTCTTCGAATGGCTGCTTCATCTTCTACAATTAAAATTTTTGGCATATTGTTGTATTTAAATGGTGTTGATAATATATCAACGCGTTTTAATAATATAAATTTTACTTGATTGTTTTTTCTAAACCTGGAGCCGAAACCACATGCAAATCACGTTGTGGAAACGGAATAGAAATATTATGAGCTCTAAATAGTTTTTCTATTTTAAAACGCACATCGCTTCTAGGTCCTTCACCTAAAAAACTATCTCTTAATGTAAATACTATACGAAATGTTAACGCACTATCGCCAAAATCCATAAACAGTACACGAGGTTCAGGAAACTCAACTATGTCTGGGTGGTTTTCTACCGATTGTAATAACAATTTTTCAACTAACTCTACATCGCTACCGTAGGCTACACCAACAGAAACAGAATCTTTAGTTTCTTTTCCATTTTGTGTCCAATTATACAAACTACTTGTCAGGAAAATATGATTAGGGATAATAATAACACGATTATTTAGGGTGACAGCTCGGGTTGTTCTCAATTTTATTTCTTCAACACGACCAATTTTATTGTCAATTTCTATAACATCTCCAACGTGTACTGATTGATCTATAATGATAAACACACCAGAAATTATATCCTGAATTAACGTTTGCAATGCCAAACCAACACCTATTAATAAGGCTGCTGAAGCCGCAAATACAGCAGTAACATTTATACCTATAGAGTCGAATGTGATTAATAAGATAATTAAATAAATAATCCAACTGGCATAAGAAAACAGCATTTCAAATTTTACTTTATCTGAAACAGGCAATTTTCTTGAGACTAATCTACTTAATAACTTAAGCAATCTGGACGTTATAATAATCACGATTAAGATAACCAAAATCGCTTTTACAGATACAGAAATATCTTCGCCTAAATGAAATGAAAAATTGAAAAATTCGCTAAGTTGTCTCATCACTAATACTTAATCCATTTAATTAATTCCTTATATGTAGGTTTTTTTCCATACATTAAAATCCCAACACGATAGATTTTCGCCGCAAACCAAACTGTAATTAAAAACGAGGCTATTAAAAGTAATAACGACAAAAGCTGTTGCCATATTGGAACTCCAAAAGGAATTCGCATTAGCATAACAACAGGTGATGTTAAAGGTATAAACGAAAATATAGTTGAAACGGTTCCGTGTGGGTCCTCAATAACAGTAAAAAATCCGATGTAAACAGATAATACTAGCGGCATTAAAATAGGAAAAACAAACTGTTGCGTATCGGTTTCGTTATCTACCGCAGCTCCAATTGCAGCATACATTGAACTATATAATAGATATCCTGCAATAAAAAACATCACAAATGCAATAATTAAATTGGTGAGTGGTAAATGGTAAAAACCTGCCAACACCGTACTTATTTGTCCGTTTAATTGCTGATCTAAAATAGATTGCTGAACGACTTGTTGCTGTGGCGTTTGACTCATATCTATTCCGAAGACAAATCCAACCAATGCTGTTAAAAATCCGCCTAAAATAATCCAAATAATAATTTGAGTAATCCCTGCTAAAGACGTTCCTATAATTTTCCCTAGCATAAGCTGCATCGGTTTTACTGAAGAAATAATAACCTCGATAACACGACTGGTTTTCTCTTCAATAACACTACGCATAATCATATTACCATAAATAATAATGAACATAAAGAGCAAATAACCTGCAGCACCACCAAATGCTAGTTTAATTATACTTTCGACTTTTGAAGTTTTTTCTCCTGAAAAATTTTCTTGAATGATGCTTACATCAATTTTGGCAGACTCAATTTTATCTAAATCTACACCAACTTGTTGCAACTTTACATCTGTTAAAGATTTTTCTACCTTACCTTCTAACTCCGAAACAATTGATAATGAAGGAGAGTCTTCAGAATAAAACTTAACGTGATTTTCTAAATAATTAACATCTTCACTTTTTTCAATATGCAATAATCCGTAATCTTCTTGCGCATTTACCAATACCTTGGCAGCTTCTAAATCTATATTTGTTAAGAATTTATATTTTGTAGTTTCTGTATCTTTAAATGCATTTGAAACTAAACCCGATTCGTCTAAAATCGCTATAGTTCGCACCTTATGACTACTAATTTGAGATAAATAGGCCACAGTCGCAATAAGCGCAATAAGTACAACAGGACTTATAACAGTCATCACAATAAATGCTTTATTTTTAACTTTCGTTAAGTACTCTCTTTTAATTATGAGTGGTAAATGATTCATGTTTAACTATTGTTCTGAATGGCTTTAATAAAAATATCGTTTGTGCTTGGCAACAATTCTACAAAATGAGACACTTCTCCTTTAGTAGTTAAATAACGTAATAAGTCGTTAGAATTTTCGGTTGAAGACATTTTCACATTCAATTTTAACTGTTCGTCTATAGTTTTGAATTGAGCTGGAGACACTTCAAATTTTTCAGTTAATTCTCTATGTAGCCCCTCTATGTTAGAAGTTTTTACTCCAATCTCGTAAGAGTTACTTTTATATTGCCTCTTAATTTCGGTAAGTTTACCGTCTAATATTTTATTCGATTTATTAATCAATGCAATATGATCACATAACTCTTCGACAGACTCCATGCGGTGTGTTGAAAAAATCACGGTAGAGCCATTATCTCTTAAACGTAAGATTTCGTCTTTTATTAAGTTTGCATTTATCGGGTCGAATCCTGAGAAAGGTTCGTCGAAAATCAGCAATTTAGGTTCGTGTAAAACGGTAACCACAAATTGGATTTTTTGCGCCATTCCTTTAGATAATTCTTGAATTTTCTTATTCCACCAATCACCTATTTCTAAACGATCGAACCAATAATGCAATCTTTTTTTTGCTTCAGCTTTGCTTAAACCTTTTAATTGCGCTAAGTATAAAGCTTGCTCTCCAACTTTCATAGATTTATATAAACCGCGTTCTTCTGGCAAGTAGCCGATATCCTTTACATGGTGATTTTTTAAAGGTTCTCCATCTAAAATAACATGCCCTGAATCTGGCATCATAATCTGATTTATAATTCGGATTAAAGTGGTCTTTCCAGCACCGTTTGGTCCTAATAAACCAAAAATACTACCTTGAGGAACTTCTATAGAAACGTCGTTAAGCGCCGTGAAATTTCCAAATTTTTTAGAAATATTATGGGCTTCTAATATGTTATGCATTCGTGAGTTTAGTTTATTGAGGATGTAAATATATTAAATGTAAGACAACAACTTTAATAATAGTTCTTAAAAACCAGTTATTCCTAAAATCACAAAACCCACCCTTAAATAAACCTAAGGATGGGAAAAAAATTGCTATGAAAAAGAAAAAAATTACTAATTGTATTTAGTAATAAACCAAATATAGTGCTTTATATTAAGTATCTCCTAATTTTTTAATAAATTTTTTACGAAATACATAAAATAAAAACATCCACCGTATTCTGGTGGATGTTTTAAGTTGTATTTGGAATTGATTTTTAAGAAAACATATCTTTTACTTTCTCAAAAAACGACTTATCTGAACTTTCTGGTTTTGGTAAAAAATGTTCATCATCACGCATGGTTTCAAAAAAGTCTTTTTGTTGCTTATTTAATGTTTTAGGTGTCCATACATTAACATGTACTAATAAATCACCTTTCGCATAACCATTTATATTAGGAATTCCTTTTCCGCGTAAGCGTAAAATTTTACCAGATTGTGTACCTGCTTCAATTTTAATACGCACCTTACCGGTTACAGTTTCAATTTCTTTAGATGTTCCTAAAACTGCATCTGGAATACTTACATACAAATCAAAATGAAGATTATCGCCTTCACGTTGTAAGCTGCTGTGTTCTTCTTCTTCGATTGCGACTAACAAGTCTCCTGAGATTCCCATAGTTCCTGGCGCTTCGTTACCTTTTCCTGTAACTTTAAGCTGCATACCATCTACTACTCCTGCAGGAATTTTAATAGAAACCGTTTCTTCTTTAACGACTAACCCTTGAGCATCTGCATCGTTAGGTTTTTTATCGATTGTTTGACCAGAACCACCACAAGCATTACAAGGTGCTGCTGTTTGCATGCGTCCTAAAATAGTATTTGCAATACGTGTAACTTGACCAGAACCTTGACATGTAGAACATGTATTATATGTAGTTCCTGGCGCTTGTACTTTACGTCTTACTTTTACTTTCTTTTCTACACCGTTAGCAATTTCTTCTAGTGTTAGTTTTACACGAATTCTAAGGTTACTTCCTTTTACTCGGCGTTGGCCACCGCCACCACCAAATCCTGAAAATCCGCCGCCGCCGCCAAAGCCACCACCTCCGAAGATATCTCCGAATTGGCTAAAAATGTCGTCCATATTCATATGGCCTCCACCACCATAACCGCCGCCACCGCCGCCTTCGAATGCTTGGTGACCAAATTGGTCATAACGTGCTTTTTTGTCTTGATTGCTTAAAATTTCGTAAGCTTCTGCCGCTTCCTTAAATTTAGTTTCAGCATCTTTGTTATCTGGATTCTTATCTGGGTGAAACTCAATTGCTTTTTTTCTGTAAGCTTTTTTGATTTCAGCTGCAGTAGCATTTTTCTGAACACCTAAAATTTCGTAATAATCTCTCTTCATTGTGTGTGTCACTTTCGACCGTTAATATTGTTTACACTATAGTATATAATGTGAATGTGTTATTGTCCGATTACAACTTTAGGAAAACGAATTACCTTCTCTCCTAATTTGTAGCCTTTTTCAATAACATCTATAATTTTTCCTTTTAAATCTGGTGTTGGCGCAGGAATTTGTGTAATTGCTTCATGATGGTCTGCATTAAAAACATCGCCAGCTTCTGCTTCTACAATCTCTAAACCTTTAGATTGTAATAGGTGATTAAGTTTGTTTTTAATTAGCTCTACTCCTTTTAAAAGATTCTTTTCTTTTGTTTTAGAAATTTCACTGTAAGCACGATCAAAATCGTCAACCACAGGCAATAAGGCTACCATGACATCTTGATTGGCAGTTTTAAATAACTCGATACGCTCTCTAGAAGTTCGTTTTTTATAATTTTCGAACTCAGCAAACAATCTTAAAAATTTATCTTTTTCTGCATCCAATTTAATTTGCAAATCTTCCTCTACAGATAATTCCTGATTCTCACTTACTTGCTCTTCAACTTGATCTTGTATATTGTCGTTTTCCACGTCTTTTTGAATCTCTTCTTTACTCATGTCTTTCTTTTTTAAATAAACACTACCGATTGAAGGCAAAAGTACTGCCATCTTTCAAAATTTGTCAAAATGTCATAAATAAATTTTACCTTTCTTTCATTAGTCCTTGTATTTTAATTATTTTTGAAATTAAACTTAAAACAAGTCAATATGAAAAATAGAATTTTAACGTTAATGTGTGTATTAACAATAGGTACATCTGCTACTTCCTGTAAAAACAACGCCAAAGAGGTTGATGCCACTGCCGCAGAACCCGTAGCTAAAAGTGCTATGTCTTCAGCAAAATATAATGTAGATGTTTCTAATTCGACAATTGAGTGGAAAGGTTTTAAACCTACAGGAACGCATAATGGAACAGTGAACATAGAATCTGGCGTGCTTACTTTAGAAGATAACACCTTACAAAGTGGTACTATAATTATAAATATGAATAGTATTGTTGCTTTGGATGTTGAAGGTGATAAAAGACAAAATTTAGAAGCGCATTTAAAAGGTACTGTTGAAGGTAAAGAAGGTGATTTTTTTAATGTAAACAAATACCCAAGTGCTGGATTTGAAATCACTGGAGTTACTACAGACAGCGCGGGTAAAACAATCCTTTCTGGAAATTTAAAATTGAAAGATATTCAGAAAAATGTATCATTTCCTGTTACTGTTTCTACCAGTGGAAATACCTTGAGTATTGTAAGCGAAACTTTTGAAATTGACAGAACAGTATGGGGTGTAAATTACGGTTCGAAATCTGTTTTCGATAATCTTGGAGACAAATTTATAAACGATGAGATTGCTTTAACTATTAAAGTTAATGCTTCAAAATCTTAAAACATAAAAGATTTCAATTAAACAAAAGACTATCTGAAAAGGTAGTCTTTTTTTATGCCAATAATTGTAATAATGCTGGCTGAAGATTTGGATATTTAAATACGAAGCCTTTATTTTCTAGTTTTTTACTACTTACTCGCTGACTACAAAACAATAAGTCATGCATTTCTCCTAAAGCAATTTTCATTACAGCTTTCGGGATATTTGGTAAAAACATTGGCTTATCTAAAGTCTTCGCTATGGACTTTACTAATTCGCATTGTGCTACGGGATTTGGAGCTACAGCGTTAAAAGTACCAACCTCACAGTATTTTAATATATACATAAACACACGAACAACATCGTCTACATGAATCCAAGATTGCCATTGTTCTCCTTTTCCAAAAACAGCTCCCAAACCTAAATCTATTGGTTTCTTAAATTCTGGCAAAGCGCCTCCTTCATTAGCAAGTACAAGTCCTATTCTTACTTTGGCAACTTTAACATTTAATCCAAAAAAGGTATCGACTTCAGCTTCCCAAGCTTTAACCACATCTCCTAAAAACGAACTGTTAATTTGAGTATCCTTTTCGTTATAAAGTCTGGTTAAAGAATCTGGATAAATGTTTATACCACTAGCAGAAATAATTTGAGAGACATTATGTTGCGGTAACGATTTTAATCCACGATGTAATAATCGTGTTGATAAAACACGGCTATCTAAAATTTCTTTTTTATTTGAAGTTGTCCAACGTTTAGAAACAGTACCTCCTGCTAAATGAATAATAACATTTATATCCTTAAAACAATCCGTATCTATTTCGTTGGTATTCGGATTCCAATAAAAGCCTTTATATTTTTTTTTAGTTACTATCTTATCCTTTCGGGTTGTTAAATAATTTACACTCAATTCCTTTTGGAGGCAAAGTTCCACTAATTTAGTACCCAAAAGTCCAGTAGCTCCTGTAATTAAGACTCCCATATTCTAATTTTTACACAAAAATACCAAATACACAAATGGTTATCCCCTACATTAAGTAAGGTTTAACAGTAATCTGGACAAACTTTAATTAATAATTTTAGAGTAACTTAATTAATATGAAGCTGATATTTCTGTAGCAACCCTTCTAAGTCTCCACTAGAAAACTTTGCACCCTTCATCTTATTACGCTCTGGATCTATATTGAAATTATATGCAGTTTGAAAATGAGTTCCTTCTAAATTAGAATTAAGAAACTGAGCATCTTGCAAATTACTTTCGTCGAAAACAGCTTCAGATAAATCGGTCTCATAAAATGAAGCTTGTTGCAATTCACAGTTTACAAATGCGGTTTGTTTCAGTTTTAAAAAATCGAATTGTGCCATTTGCAGATTACAATTATTAAAATTAAATCGCATTAAAAATGTACTGACATTCTTAAATTCCATTCCTAATAATTTACATCCTGAAAAAGAAACATCGTTAAGTGTTGTATTCTTAATTGTAGTATTGCTCAAATTACAATCTATAAACTCACATTCGTTAAAAACTATTCCTGAAAGATTTCCATTAGAAAAATCGCATTGCTCAAACGAACAGCCATCATAGTCTGCTAAAGGCAAAGGATTTTCCCTATAATTTTCTTTTTTAAACAACTCATCTTCAATAATAGGATTCATAATTTGTAATTATATAGGTTTATTTGCTCTTAACATTTCTCTTTTCCCCGGAGGTCCAGGAATACGCTCTACTAAAAACCCCACGGCTTGCATAGCACGTCTAGCATTACCTTGTGCCGAATATGTAACTAAAACACCGCCAGGCTTTAACGCTTTAATCATAATTTCAAAAACAGATTCTCCCCATAATTCTGGTTGAACTCGCGGTCCAAAAGCATCAAAATAGATAATATCATGCACGGCTTCGTCATCAATATAATCAAACATTTTTTGTTGTTTTGTTAACGAAAACCGATCTATAATTTCGTGTTTTGTTTCCCAAGACACCTCATGAAGCGCATTAAAAATAGAGTCTTGAGTTCCAGAAGAAATCTCTTTAGAATAATTAATATGAATCAAATCGTCTGCAGTTACAGGATAAGCTTCTACTCCTGTATAATTTATATTACACTTTAGATGTGCTGCTTCCAAACATGTTAAAAAAGCATTTAAACCCGTTCCAAACCCAATTTCTAAAATAGAAATATGACCTAATTCAGAATCCTTCTTTAACCGATATTGTAATCCTTCTTTAATAAAAACATGCAAAGCTTCTCGAATCGCACCATGTCTAGAATGATAAGTTTCATCTAAATCTGGTAAATAAATGGTTGAAGAACCATCTGCAGTTGTAATAATTTTACGTTCCAAAACAAGAAATATTGAGAAAGATTAATTAAAATATTAAAATCTAAATGAAGGTTCAGCTAATCTATAATTAGCAGTTATAGCAAGACGTAAATATACACGATTTTTAAAACCTTTTTGAAATTTTTATACTACTTTTATACTATATTTAGAACACTGTTTAATTAAGTAAATTGTAATATTTTGACAAATACGATTGAAATTACAAAAGCAAAAACAAGCAAGATACAAGATGTAGATTTTGAAAATTTGTCTTTTGGTAAAATTTTTACAGATCACATGTTTACTTGTGACTTTAAAAACGGCGAATGGCAGAAGCCAGAAATATCGCCTTATGCTCCTTTAACTTTAGATCCTTCAGCACGTGTATTCCATTATGGTCAAGCTGTTTTTGAAGGTATGAAAGCATATAAAGATGAAGCAGATAAAGTCTGGTTATTTCGACCAGAAGAAAATCTGAAACGTATAAATAAATCAGCAGAACGTTTGGCTATGCCTGCGTTTCCTCAAGATGTTTTTATGGATGGTTTAAAAACCCTTCTTAATTTAGATCAGGCTTGGGTAAAACCTGGTTTTGGAAACTCTCTTTACATTAGACCGTTTGTAATAGCTACAGAACCGGCAATTGCTGCGTCTCCTGCATTAGAGTACAAATTCTTAATTATTTGTTCGCCTGCACAATCTTATTATACTGGAGATGTTCGTGTTTTAGTTGCTGAACAGTTTAGTAGATCTGCTAACGGTGGTGTTGGTTTTGCAAAAGCGGCGGGAAATTATGCTGCTCAATTTTATCCAACTAGTTTAGCAAACAAAGAAGGTTTTCAACAAATTATCTGGACCGATGCAGATACACATGAGTATTTAGAGGAAGCAGGAACAATGAATGTCTTTTTTAGAATTGGCGACAACTTAGTTACTGCACCAACTAGCGAAAGAATTTTAGACGGAATTACTCGTAAAAGTATTATCCAGATTGCTAAAGATTCTGATATTAATGTAGAAGTTAGACCTATTAAAGTAAGTGAAATTGTTGAGGCTAGCAAAAACGGATCTTTAAAAGAAATTTTTGGTTCTGGAACTGCGGCTGTTGTTAGTCCTATTTCAGCTTTTTCTCATAAAGGAGAATCTTACGAGATTCCGAAACAAGAAAAAAGTTTCTCTTCTATCTTTAAAGAGAAGTTATTAAACATACAATATAATAAATCTGAAGACCCTTACGGTTGGAGACAAAGTATATAAAATAAAAAGAGCGACTAAATAGTCGCTCTTTTTATTACTTTAATATTGAAATAAGATCCGGTTTAGAATAATTAGGTCCTTTTATCACTTTCCCATCTGCTCTATAAATAGGCTCGCCGTCGTTATCTAACTTACTCATATTACTACGTTGTATTTCATTAAACACATCTTCAATTTTATGTTGTAAACCGTGTTCAATTATGGTTCCACATAAAATATAAAGCATATCTCCTAAAGCATCAGCAATTTCAACAAGGTCTTTATTGTTTACTGCTTCTAGATATTCCTCGTTCTCTTCTTTCATTAAATTAAAACGTAGCAGGTTTTTGTTTTCTCCCAAATCGGCACGCTGTGTTTCGCTATACTCTAATTTAAACGCAGTATAAAATGCTTTAACTGACTCTATTTTATTGTTCATATTACTAAAATATTATTTTTTTGATTACATTTACAAACTTGATAAATTAACAACAAACACAATGTTTTAGAGTTAATTATTAAGTATTTAAAATTTAAAGTTAGTATTTTTAATTAATTCGCAAGCACCCCATGTTTACAAATGGTCAACTGATTTTTGGAGTCATATTTTTTATAGTTTTTGTTATCTCTATAATTTACACTTATAAAAAAGATTTCGCTCTTCATAAAAAATATTACAGTGGTAGCATATGGGTTTTAGTGGGATTTATTGCCTTTCTTTTATTTATCATCAGCATAAAATTAATCTTTAAAGGCTAAAAGTTCTTTATATTTTTCACAAATTAATTTGTTTTTACTTCTCATTGAAAATCATTTAATTTTCAAACTAAAAATGAGCTCAAGAAATACTTTTCTATAGTTTTTATAATCTCTTTTAATATTCTACTAAAAGACACGGCAATCTAATCGGATTAAAAGCCTTCATTTACAGACAAACGACTAGAAAATCAACATAAACAAAGAACAAATACGCTTTTTAAAAAATTGAAATAAAATTGATTATCTTTGATTTTATCCAACGCTACTCTAATGAAATCTACCAAATATATTCTATTCATTTTACTAATTGCATTCATAGGTTCTGCCATTTATATCGCAGTCCAACCCAATGATTTTAGCTTCTCAAAAACTAAAACAATAGAAGCGCCACAAGAAGTTATATATAATTATGTAAGCGATTTAAACCACTGGAGTTCTTGGGCACCTTGGAAGAAAATGAGCACTTCAGATTCTATTTTAAACAGTAAAGAATACACCTGGTTGGAAGATAATGCTATTGGAAGAATTACTACTACTAGCTCATCAAAACCATCAACAATACACCAAGATATTATTTTTTCTGAATATCCTAAATCTCAATTAGATTGGAAAATTGATTCTACTTCTTCAAAAGCATCTACGGTTACTTTAACTATGAGTAGTAAAAATATTCCTTTTAAAAAGAAAGCATACTACGCTTTTTTTGGCACACCAGAAGAAGAACTTGCACCAAAATTTGAAACAAGTCTTACACAATTAGATTCTGCCATTTCAGCAAGTATGAAAGTGTATAGCATAACTATAAATGGCATTACAAACCACAGTGGTGGTTATTATTTATATAACACAACCTCTTCTAAGATTGACAATTATCAAGAAAAAGTACAAGCTATGATGCCTGAGATTACAAATTATGTTACCGAAAATCATATTGCAATGGCTGGATTTCCTTTTGTATTATATCATAAATGGGATAAAGAAAATAATGCTGTAATCTTCTCTTGCTGCGTACCTACAAGTACACAAGTTATAACGACTAATCCGAATATTTTAACGGGGATGTTACCTGCTTTCAAAACGCTTAAAACAACATTAAAAGGCGATTACGATTATTTAGATAAAGCGTGGGATTTAACATTCCAGCATTTAAACACCAATAGTTTAGAGCAAGCGAAGAGTAATATTATGTTGGAAACTTTCGTTACTAATCCGAAATATAAAATAAACCCTGCAGATTGGATTACTGAAATCTATGTCGCATTGGAAGAAGATTCAGATACAATTCCTCTAGAATTAAAAAACTTAAAATTACCGTTAGACGATAACTAAAATCTTTAAACACAAATGAAGCAATTGGTGTTGATTTTTATTGGAGGTGGCTTTGGAAGCATTTTAAGATTTATAATCAGTAAATATTTAAATGGTGCCAACACAGGCATTCCATACGGAACAATGTTTGCTAATGTTATAGGGAGTTTACTTATTGGAGCTATTTTAGGTTTGGCTTCTAAAAACCATTTTATCACACAGAATCACACCTTATTATTAGCTACTGGATTTTGCGGAGGATTGACAACATTCTCTACTTTTGCTTATGAAAATCATATGTTCCTAAAAACTGGTGACTTTATAAATTTTGCAATTTACACCTGTGTCAGTTTTATATTAGGCTTTTTAGCAGTGTTTCTCGGCGTATTTCTTATTAAGTATATTTAATCCTTAACAAACGCCTTTACTCCTGCTGTAATTTCTGTATTTAAATAGTTTACTCGAGGGACAATTGGACACGAATATTTTTCATTATAAGCACAGTATGGATTAAAAGCTGTGTTAAAATCTATAGTTATAATACTATCTTTTTCTTTATTGTTTACACGTAATTCAATATAACGGCCACCTCCATATGTAGATTCTCCATTTGTTAAATCTAAAAAAGGCAAGAACAGATAATCTTCATAACCTTCTTCATCTAGTAGATCCTGGCTCTCGTAAATTTTAAGATTGAAGTCTTCATCTTTTATTTTGAAGGTTACAATTCCAAACACACGTTGTTTTGCCAAGCGTTCTGTTGTTGTTGGCATTTCAAAAAAAGTACTATCTGGTGTATGTTTTAATTTCGCCTTTACAATGTATGTAGAATCTACTTCAAAAAAATCTAAACCCTTAAACACTTTTCTGTCCTTCTTTTTTAAAGGAGAGGTACTCGCATCTTTAAAACTTCCGTTTAATGATATTTGAAAAGGCGTATCTCCTACCAAAGGTTCTTTGTTTTGAAAACAAGAAAAAAAACAGAAAAACAAGAATATATATAAAACAGATTTCATTTAAATAATATTTGAGATTCAAAAATACAACTTATCATTTTTTTATTTAGATTTGAACTTGAAAATAAAATAATTCATGTTTATCAGAAAAAACTCGTATAAGCTTACACGCGTATCTTACCAAAGGTACTGGGCTTTCTGTATATAACATTTTTAAATATATTATATAAAAAACGTCCAACATTTTTAGAGTTGGACGTTTTTTTTTGCACTAATCAAACCTAAACCAATGAAAACAATTTTTAATAATTACATAGATACCTTTAGAGGACTATCTAACGAAGTTTGGTGGTTAGCTTTAATTACCTTAATAAACAGAGCGGGAACGATGGTAATTCCATTTTTATCGCTATATCTAACGAAGAATTTAAATTTCTCACTTATAGAAGTGGGATGGATTATGAGTGCTTTTGGTGGAGGTTCTGTTGTTGGTTCTTGGCTCGGAGGGAAACTAACCGATAAAATTGGATACTATAAAGTCATGGTTTTTAGTTTAGTGCTCTCAGGATTTCTATTTATAGGGTTGCAATTTTTAACCACCTTCGTTAGCATTACTATTGGAGTATTTGTATTATTAATGGCCGCCGATATGTTTAGACCTGCTATGTTTGTGGCTTTAAGCGCATACAGTAAACAGGAAAACAAGGTAAGGTCTGTAACATTAATTAGGTTAGCAATTAACTTAGGATTTTCTGCTGGGCCAGCCATTGGAGGATTAATTATTGTAACCTTAAGTTATGGCGGATTATTTTGGGTAGATGGTATTACATGTTTTTTGGCAGGAATATTACTATTGAATGTTTTACATCCTAAAAAGGCAAAGGTTACAGATAAGATAATAGTAGAAAATCCAAAATCGGCTTATAACGATATGAATTATATCATCTTTCTATTCGCTATGTTATTGTTCGGAATAGCCTTTTTACAATATTTCTCAACAGTTCCTTTGTTCTATAAAGAAGTACATCAATTATCTGAATTCCAAATAGGTTTATTAATGGGAATGAACGGTTTTGTTATTTTTGCTTTAGAAATGCCTTTGGTGAAATCTTTGGAGAAGTCATTATATTCTAAAACTGGATTAGTGCTTTTTGGAGCTTTATTAACGGCTATAAGTTTTATGTTTTTGAATATAAACAGCTGGGTTGGCTTTTTAGTTATCGGGATGTTGTTTATGACCATCGGAGAAATGATTGCTTTCCCTTTTTCTAATGCCTTTGCTTTAGAACGTGCTAAAAAAGGGAATCAAGGAGAATATATGGCATTGTATAGCATCTCATTTTCTATTGCTCACATTATTGCTCACAATTCTGGAATGCATTTAATAGCTAATTTTGGATACGAAATAACATGGCATGCAACAACCGCATTAATGCTTGCATGCATTGGTATTTTGTATTACCTAAAATTAAGAATGATAAGGCAAAAAGATAAACAGTAAATTAGAAATTACGTGTAGATTGACGAAAAACAATATCGGTTTCTATAACTTCTGTTGTAAATATATTCGAATCGTCTTTCTGTTCTAATTTATTAATCAGTTTTTTCACAGCTGCTGCCCCCATAATTTCACCATGTTGACTAATACAAGTTAATCTAGGATTAGAGTGACGAGCAAGTAAACCATTAGCAAAAGATATGACAGCCAAATTTTCCGGTATTTTATAATCATTTTCTTTTGCTAATTTCATTGCTGAAATTGCAGAAGATTCGTTTGTAGACACAATACCGTCTATATGATGATCGAACAACGGTTTAATCATTTTATCGTACTTTTTATAATCGGCTTCAGTAGTATTAATAACCAAATTAGAATCGAAAGGTAAATCATTTTGAATAAGTCCTTTTTTATAACCTTCAAAACGTAAACGACCAATGCTTAAATTTTGTAATGGAGATACAAAAGCAATATGTTTACAACCTTGCTTTACTAAAGAAGTTACAGCATCTGCCGCTGCATTTAAATCATCTATAATAATTTTATCACATTCTATATGTTCAGAAACACGATCGAACATAACTATCGGAAATCCAAATTTTACAGTATCTGAAAAATGACTAGAAGCTCCGTTTTCCTCAGTTTCTTCAGAAATAGCAAGTAAAAAACCATCTATACTACCTGTAGATAACATGTCTATAATTTCAACTTCCTTTTGGTAAGATTCGTTAGAAATACAAGTCATTATTCTATATCCATTCTTAGCAGCCTCCTTTTCTATACCTTGCAATACTTGCATGTAAAAATAGTTCAGCATATTTGGAATAATTACACCAATACTTTTAGTACGCTTATTCTTTAAACTTAAAGCATTATAATTTGGTCTGTAGTTCTTCTCTTTGGCGTAATTTTGAATTAAAATACGAGTTTCCTCACTAATCTCAGGAATATCATGAAGCGCTTTAGATACTGTTGAAACAGATACATTTAATGCCTTAGCAATATCTTTTAAGGTCGTTTTTTTCATGAAATTGGCTATTAATTTTAATTAGTGTGTTGTAATGTTTAAATTAATGATAGTAAAGCTAAAATTATAATAAATTATTGGAACTAAAAAGTGTAAAATCTTATATATATATTAAATATCTGAAGATTTTAAAGCTATTTAACGGAAGTATCTTTAACTAAAGGGTTATTTGACACAACATTAGACAAAACAATTTGAGTTTTAGTCTCTCCATAGGTTATTAACTGGTCGATAAACATTCCTAAATGTTTCTGATTTTTTAAAACAGCCTCCATAACTATGTTTTCATTCCCCGTTACACGGTAGCAATTAACCACTTCTTTAAAAGTTGAGACTTTCTCTAAAAATGGTTTTAAACGCCCCATAAAAACACGAAGGGTGATTATTGTTTTTAACTGATGTCCTGTTTCTATATAAGAAAGTTGAGTTATATAGCCTTCGATAATTCCTGCATCTTCCATTTTACGAATACGTTCGGCTACAGCAGGCGAGCTTATCCCAACGTTCTTTGCAATTACGGTATTAGATTGTCTTGAATTCTTTTGTAAACATTCTAAAATTTTCCAGTTAACGGCATCAAGTTGCATGTTTAAGGTATTTTAGAGTTAAAGTTTAATAATTAAACAAAAATACGTTTTAAACTTTAAAATCTAAATACATATTTAATCTTTAATAACTAATTTTGCACTAATTGTTAAGAAAGATGACACACTCACATAATACTAATATTAAGGACTTAATAATCTATCAAAAGTCGTTAGATATATTTAAATTATCTAGACATATTGCATCGTATATAACATATGATAAGGATATAATTTCTATGCATACATCAAAAAATCATTTGGATAAATATGCTGATAAATTAGTAATTGATGCATTAGGTTTGGTTCCTAAAATTGTTGAAGCTGAAAATGAAACTAATCAAATTCAGAAACTGAAATATGCCAAATCACTACGTTTTTTTATTGATAGGTTATATAACAATACGAGACATTTAGAATCTAGCAAATCGAATAGTTTAGATTTTATTAAATTACTACGGATAGAACTAAAAAAACTAAGAATTATACACAGACTTTATGTCCGTTCTTTAATACAACAGAATTGATTTAAAAGATAGTATTCTAATGATATTCGATTCCTATAGGGTTTACAAAAACACCTAAATTAATGAATACGTTACTATTAATATATTGAAGGTTACGATTCTAAGTTCGTTTTCTCTGAATTTATAGAGTCCAAAACTAAACGCAACTCACCATAACTATATTTATCATCCAATTGATTTTTTAATTCTGATAGGTTTTCAAATGTCTTTTGAGGAATAAGCTTATTTAATTCGTTATAATTTTCAGTAGACATTAAATCTAATATTTTGATTTCGCCTGAAGAAATATAACTTGCTAAATGACCAAATATAGTATTCTCGTTCAGATCTCTTTCAGCAGCTATATTACCAATAGTTTTACCCGATTTAAATAATTCTAAAGACGCTTTTTTTGTATCAATTTTGTCTTTTTTAGATTTTACTTCAATACGAATAGTCTCGTCAGATTCTGTTTGAATATCATTCTCATCACAGTAATCTCTAATAACATTTAATATAGCACTACCATATTTTTCAACTCTAGTTTTACCCATGCCATTAACTTCTAGAAGTTCATCTTTTGTTAAAGGTAAAACTTCACACATTTCATATAATGCCTTTTGAGTAAAAACCTGATAATGTATCAATTCATTATCAGTAGCAATCTCATTTCTAAGTACTCTTAACAATTCAAACAAATCGACATTAACTGTACCATCAACAACAGATTTTCGAGGTTTTCTAGGTTTATCTTTGGTTATAAACATAGATTTAGCTCGTAGTTCTAAAAGTAATTTTGTTGTAAAATTCTCTGACAGTCCATTAAAATAGAAAAGTTTAGATTCAAACAACTCTTCTATAACATCAATGTTTTTGGTAATGTCTCCTCCAATTGCTTTGTTATCTGTTGTAAAACTAAATTCTTTTAAAGGAATACCAATATTTGTTTCAGTCTCTGTTTTAAAATAAGAAATAGCCTTTTTAAAACGATTTTGAATTACGGTATTTAATTCTGGTAATTGATTATTCTCCGAAAGTTGTCTGAGTTGTGTATTAAAACCATTACTCACTTTTAATAAATTAGTAACTGCATTTTTAATGGTAACCATCTGCTGTTCTACATTTCCTTCAATACTATTTCGATTCTTATAAAAAATATCAAGAATTCTGTTTACAGGGTATAAAAATTCATAAAACCCGAAAATTTCAGCTACTAAATCGAGTTGAAACATTTTCTGCGAACTTTCTAAAATAGATTGGTCAGGTTCATTTGCTTCAGCATTCTTATTAAACGTAACAACGTGACTATCTGTAATAATTTGATTGGAACTAATTTTACTCTTTAAAACCAAACCTTCTAAAGACTTACATCTGCTTAAGGCTACATAAGTTTGTCCATGAGCAAATGCACCTCCAGCATCAATAATGGCTTTTTCAAAAGTTAAACCCTGGCTTTTGTGTATTGTAATGGCCCAAGCTAAACGTAATGGAATTTGGGTAAATGCTCCTATTTTATCTTCAGTAATAGCTTTTGTATCTGCATCGACATTGTAATTAATATTTTCCCAAACTTCGGCTTTAGTTACAATATCAAACTCATCATCGGCACAATGCACAGTAACTTCGTCTTTGGTTAATTGAATAATTTTTCCAATCTTACCATTAAAATAGCGTTTATCTTGACTGCTATCATTCTTTATAAACATAACTTGAGCACCGACCTTAAGTTGCAACGCTTCACTGTTAGGATAAGAAAACTCTGGAAATTTCCCTTCTACTTTGGCATTATAAGTAAACACTTTTGTTTTAAGTTTTTCTAATTCTAAATTATTTGTTGTATCGGCTTTGCTATTATGTGTAGTTAACGAAATATAACCTTCATCTGGTTTAGGAATAAAATCTGAAATGAATCTTTTGTTTAGTTCCTTAGCTGCAGATTCACTTAGTTCATTATTTCTAATCTCATTAAGAATCTCAATGAATTTAGGATTCTCTTGCCGGTATATATGTTTTAATTCAATAGTTACAGCGTTACATTGTTGATAGGAATGACTACTAAAAAAGAAACCATTTGCATACACATGTTTTAATAATTGCCATTCATTATCCCTTATAACAGGAGATAGTTGTTGCAAATCACCAATCATTAGTACTTGAACTCCACCAAACACTTTATTTCTATTTCTAAAACGACGCAATGTTTTATCGATACCATCAAGTAAATCGGCACGAACCATACTAATTTCATCAATAACTAATAAATCCATAGACTTAATAATATTGATTTTAGTCTTATTAAACTTTCTGTTAAAACCACTGGAATTATCCAAATCTGAATCTGGTAAGATAGGCCCAAAAGGTAATTGGAAAAATGAATGTATGGTAACTCCTTTCGCATTGATCGCTGCTACCCCTGTAGGGGCAATAATAACAAGACGTTTTAAGCTATTCGTTTTTAAGCGATGCAAAAACGTGGTTTTTCCAGTCCCAGCCTTACCTGTTAGAAAGATAGACCGATTTGTATTGTTTACAAATTCCCATGCTAAATCCAGTTCCTTATTGACAGCCATTACTTATGGTTTTAAAAAATAGTTTTTCAAGTTACTAATTTTGAAGTTTGATTAAGCTTGTTTTAAAAAAATAAAATAAGTTAATCCATCACCTATTAACAATGTCCATGTTTATTGACATGTTACATATGTGGCATATTTTGTTACATATGTAATATCCTTCTGGCACTTATTATTCTAAATTTACATCAGAAAATAAAATTCACCTTTTCTATTTGAATATAGGTTCTTTATAAAGACTAAAATTCTGTTTTTAATATCAATCTTGATATTAAAATTTTCAAACTATTACTGCTTAAAAAACAAAAAGACGCTATTAATCTGTGATAAAGGAAGTTAAAAAAAACCATCGTTTTTACCTTGCTTCCTTTTCTTAAAAAAATCAACAAATAAAATTACATGACACAGTACTTTATTTGTTTTCAAAAATAAGTTGTACTCACGAGACATGACTTACTAAACCTAGATAATAGGTTAGGATTATTAAAAATCTTCTATACCAAAGACAAAATCGCTAAAAATAAAACAATCATGAAAACACACCTAACACTATTAGCCATCCTACTATTAGTTGCCTGTAAGCAGGAACCTAATAAAAACACGGACCAATTAATTACAACAGAACAAATAATGGAAGTTGTAAACAATAACACAGGAAGCCCTACAAAAAGTAAAACTGTATCCAATGGCACCTTTCTATGTAAAATAAATGGTAAAGATTGGGCTTATACCGAGGCTTCTGGTATTGTTGATACACATGCAAAAACAAAAAAACGTACAGCAATAATTACGTTTAAAAAGAAACTCGATAAAGGCTCAGAAAGCGTACAGTTTTTTTATGATGCAGACACCAATCAGTTAGAAAAAGCTACAGCGATTCTAAAGACTCCAAAAAAAGGAGATGGTACAATGAGCGCTATGTACCAGCTACTTAATGAGGGAGGTAAGCGTTTACCAGATAGCGCAATTTCAGGAACTTTAGATTTGTCTAATGCTA
Source organism: Formosa sejongensis (assembly GCF_033447105.1). Lineage (NCBI taxonomy): Bacteria > Pseudomonadati > Bacteroidota > Flavobacteriia > Flavobacteriales > Flavobacteriaceae > Formosa > Formosa sejongensis. Next base: position 4,062 of record NZ_JAWQUN010000025.1, on the reverse strand, counting down.
CAGTAGCATCTGGAACTGCAGAGGTTTCAAATATGAAAATCCGTTTTGAGGAAACTGAATTAGAAGATGCATCTATGGAAGTTATATCTTTTTCAGCATTAAAATTTACTGGTGTAGGCTACTCTGATCTTGATAAAGTGTTTGGCAATAAATAATTAATAAAAACAATACCATTATGAAAACTATAATCACACTATTGTTTGTTGCCTTTAGCTATGTTGGTTATGCGCAGCTCATTGACCCTTTCGGAAAAGTGGTTACACACGAAATTAAACTGGAAAAGTTAAAAAATGGTATGTATGCAGGTGCCATGGAATGGACTACTGGTGGTATAGATTCTTTACAAAGATTTGTTATAACTGGTTTAGATGTAAAAGCACCAGTACTAGTGCGTATAATTTCTAAAGCACCAGACCATAATATAGACCTGAGTTTTCATAAAAAAAATTGGGATAAAGTAGAGTCTAAAGTTTCTACAAACGGCGATAAGTTTGTAGATAAGATATTCAGAACTATGAATATAGTTGGAATTGGTGTACGTTCTGAAGTCGCTGGAATCCCTTATTTAATTTCAGTAAAAGTTGGTTTGCAGTTTCCTTCAACCCAATCATTAATTCGTATTACGGATAACAAAGAGGAATATACCCAACATATGCGTAAAATGGGTTTTACTGGACAACTTTTTGAAGATGATAATAATTCAAGCGGTTCTAACGCAGGAATCAATAACACACTAACCTATATAGTAATTGGATTATTAGCCATTATTACAATACTACTAGTTGTTTTTTTATTGAAAAGAAAAGCTGGAAAACATATAGCTTCATTATTAATTCTTTTAACTGTTGGGCAGTTTTGTATTGCACAAAGCAGTCAGCCTAAATTGGTGCCAGTGGGAGACTCAGGAGTATTTCTTGAATATAGAACAAGTAATGTAACTAATCAAGCACCAATTGCAATTGACAAACCACGTGTACGCGACACTAATGTAGAGGTGCCGTTACCTGAAGAAGGTGGTTTTGTACAGTACAGACCAGTACGTATCGAATCTAATCCAGGTTCAGTAGAATTATCTGAATCAGATGCTGCAAAAATTAGAGGAAGAATGGATGAAACAGATGAAAATTTTAATACTAATTATGGAGAAGATAGCCCAGGTGAACCTACAGAAGGAGACCAAAGAACATTACCGGTTGATAGATTCGATGAAGAATTAGATCAATTAAGAGCACAAGTACTACAATTGCAACAACAAGTTGATCTATTATCTCAGGAAGATGAAGCGTTTGATAGCGATAGTGATGCTGGAGGCGGAGCTTTGCTGTATTGCGAAGACCTTGACGCTTGCCAAGGCTGTGTAAGTGAAGGTATTGAAAAATTTAACAGGCATGTAGCTTATTGGAATTTCCTTCAGAAGTTTTATTTAAAAGAGGTCGATGATTTAAATGACAAGATTGAATATGGAAACACACTAGCTTCTATGCCAAGCTATGGAATTGCATGGGGACCGATTTTAACGACTGTAATAAGACCTGCGATGAACAATTTAAAAGCAGCTTACAATAAAAAATTTGATGAATATATCAATTCTATTGAAGCCGATCTTGAAGGTATCAGTGCTTGTTATCAAGGTCCGAATGGCAGGTTTCGTACTAACGATACTTACGAAATACAGGCTTATGCAATAATAAACTCTTTAAAAGCAGCAAGGATTAATAAATAAACAAGAATTATGAAAAAAATAAGTCTTTTTATACTAATTGCATTTTTAAGCTATTCTTGTGGCAACAAATCAAGTGAGACTGAAAACTCTGATGGAGATGTAAGTTCACATTCAGACAAAAGCACAATATCAGAGGCTTCTAGTAGTGATAGTGATAATCCTTCAGAACTAACGACTAATTCAGAATTAAACGACCTTCTTAATATGGGCAAAGTATTACTTGAAGGATCAGAAAAAAAAGGTGATCAGGTTTTACAGTTCGATACCGAAACACTGCTCGATATGTTAGAAAAAAGTGGAGCGTCTCGCGAGTCCATGGAAAAACTCATCAACAACCCAGACAGTCTTAGGGTACTTGCACAACAAGCCGTCAAAGAAAGACAAGAAGCTCATGATAATGAAGAACCTATCATAAAAGGAAAGATTACAAAAGAACAGTTGGCTTCAAAGAATACATCAACAGGTGTGTCCTTAGAAGAAGCTATTTTAATAGTACAAGCAGAATCTGGTCCTGAGGCAACCATGGCAAAATTGAAAACTATAGATTCTTTAGCAGGCACTAATATAATGTCTCAACTAGATTTTACCGAAGCAGGCTATGTGATGAGAGATGTAGAACGGAAAAATGAGATTAAATCTAGTGATGAAGAAGAGCATAAAATGAAAGAACTTCAGGATAAATCACGACAAATGCATAGTGAAAAAGAGTCTAGAGAACTACTCGCCGAATTGGAAGTAATAGAAAAGGCAATTGCTTCAGGAAAATTAAAAGCAAGTCCAAAATACCAACGTGCAATTACATACAGAAAAAAAAATGTTACCCAATTTCATAAAAGTATTGTTCGTAAATCGGAAGCAGCGAAACGGAAATTTAAAGCATTAAATCCAGATTTATTTTACGGTGATGAGGTTGGTGTAAGCTATGTTGGTAATCTTAATAAAACAGTGTATTTGCCATTGGGACCATTATCTTTTGCAGATGAGGTTGTACACGTTAATCACCCACAACTTTTAACACAAGAGGTAAATAATGTCCTTGGAGAACCCAATGTTATAGAATCCTTTGATGATGCTACAGGTATTTACAGCCTTGGACTTGCAGGTACACTAACTATTCGGTTTACAGATAATGCGTTAGTAGATGTTAATGGTCCAGATTTGTACTTATTTGAAATCGGACAATTAGAACCAACAGAACTCGAAATATCTAAAGATGGTAAATCTTGGATAAAAATAGGAAAGATAGATGGAGGAGTAGCAGAAGTAGATATTGCTCCTTTCGTAAAACCAAATGATCTGTTTTATTATGTACGCTTTAAAGATCTTATGGAAAAAAGCAGTATTCCAGGTGCAGATGTAGATGCCATTGCTGCTATTGGAGCTGCGATGCGTCTGAATTTAGATAGCCAAGTCTTATTCGATTCGGGTAAAAGTGACTTAAAACCAGAAGGTATTACTGCTTTAAAGGAATTGGTGAATAGTATCACAGTACTCAAAAAAGGAAAAGTAATCGTTGAAGGGCATACCGATAATGTGGGCAGCGAGACAATCAATAAATCCTTGTCTTTAGCACGTGCTCAAAGTGTATCAAAAGAATTAAGACAATTAATCCCAAGTACCCAATTTAAGTGGCAAGAAAAGGGCTATGGAGAATCTAATCCTATCGTAGATAATGATTCTGATGAAAATAGAAGTCAGAACAGACGAGTAGAAATATTGGTGGTTCCCAATTAATCAATGCTTAATAAAAACTATATATTATGAACACAAAATATATAATATTAAGTATAACATCCATTATTATGTTTCAAATAATGCATGCTCAAAAGCATAAACAAGATGAAATAGAAAAACTAAAAGAAATTTTAAACATTACAATTCCTGAAAATTTTAAAGTTGAATTAAATAATAATAATAATCCATTTTGTACAATAGATAACTTAAACCAAACTCTAGATTTAAGGGATGACCATCTTATAGTTACAAATACTATCAAAATAAATGTTAAAAATGAAGCACACACTGCACACTATAAAGGTCCTATACTTTGGAACCATAATTTTCAAATAGCTACAAATTCAGATGTAAAAATCAAATAAATATCTTTTAAATTTCATTTAAAGAACTAGACACTATTTTTATAAAAAGTAGTCTCAATGCTTATACAAGCAATCATAAATTAAAAGAATCGGCACTACATGATGTGACATGGATAGGAGATAAATACGTTAGCATTTTACTAACTCCAATAAAGGTTGACAACAAAATTAAATTCGAATTGAAAGACATTACCAAAAGCGGAAAATTAGAAAGACTCGATAAAACAGAAATAGATAAAA
>NZ_JAWQUN010000024.1:0-64254 GCF_033447105.1 Formosa sejongensis | reverse complement strand
CTCTGGTAAGAAGCCTTTGGATTGGGCTAGTTCTGACTGGTACTCCTTGGGAAGCACGTTTTTCTCTTCTAAGTAAAAATGGACCTTACCTTCTGATGAGTTATGGTTTACAATATCAAAATATTCTAACAGGCCTTCTGGCAATAAATAACGGGCTAATTCTATATTCAAAATCTAAACACTTTTTATTCAAAGATAACATTCTCCCCAACTTTTATGCTTGACCCATAAGGACTTGGAACTATATTTAACTCGGCTAATTATTAGAAATTGCCTATAACAAATTGGTGTAGGTGCACAACAGTGTAGAGAATTCTGGATTTAGAGCATTAAACATGATCGACAACACAATACACATCAACTATAAATCTATATTAAACTATTTTATAAATCGTAGTACAAATGTTTCTGTGAAATATTTTAATGCTAAAACAAAAGAATTTAGAGCACAGTTTAGAGGCGACAGAGATGTGAAATTCTAGTTATTGATCCCAATTGAGTTTAATCCAACTTGAATCCAAGTCATTTAAAAACAAGTAAAACACAAAAAAGCCTCTCATTTCTGAGAAGCTTTCTGTTATTATATAACTTAGATAATTCTTATAAAGCAGCCATATGCTTAGTCAAACCAGACTTAAGGTTTGCCGCTTTGTTAGCGTGAATTATATTCTTCTTCGCTAATCTATCTATCATAGATACTACGTTAGAATATAATGCTTCTGCATCTTCTTTTGTTTCAGCATCACGTAATCTCTTAATAGCATTACGAGTCGTTTTATGCTGATATCTATTTCTTAAACGTTTAGCTTCGTTACTTCTAATTCTTTTTAACGATGACTTATGATTTGCCATTTGATTCTTTTCTTATTAAATGATTGTAGCCCGTAGGGGAGTCGAACCCCTCTTACCAGGATGAAAACCTGGCGTCCTAGCCGATAGACGAACGGGCCATTAATTTTTTTTTGAGTGTGCAAATATAAAACTTATTTTAATATCTGCAAAACAATTTTTCAAAAAACTTTCAATGTGATTTGTTGTTAACAATTATCCCATTGCGGGTGCAAATATACAACCTTTTTTGAATGTCGCAACAACAAATGAAAGTTTTTTGAAAAAAAATCAAAACTAATAGGCCTTAGCAAACATCACACGTCTGCTAGACGGTTTCCCACTAAACACGCAGACTCCAGACTCCTCTACAGAATCTTCTGGAATACAACGTATTGTCGCTTTTGTAATATCTTTTATCTTGTCTTCTGTCTCGGTAGTCCCATCCCAATGTGCTAAAATAAAACCTCCAGTTTTTTCTAAAACTGTTTTAAATTCTTCGAAAGTATCCACCTTAGTAGTATGCGTCGCTCTAAAATCAAAGGCTTTTTGATAAAGATCGTCTTGAATTGTTTTCATTAGACCTTCCACTACACCTATAAGTTCATCTAAAGCTACAACGCCCTTAGTTAAGGTATCTCGTCTTGCTAATTCCACAGTACCATTTTCTAAATCCTTAGGTCCTATTGCTATTCGTAATGGCACCCCTTGTAATTCATGTTGTGCAAATTTAGCTCCTGGTCTATAGGCTGTACGATTATCGTATTTTACAGAAATGTTTCTAGCTCTTAAATCGTTCATAATTGTATTCGCAACTTCAGAAACAGCATCAAATTGTTCGTCTGTCTTATATATAGGAACAATAACAACTTGGTTTGGCGCTAATTTTGGAGGCAATACTAAACCATGGTCATCACTATGTGTCATAATTAAAGCACCCATAAGTCGTGTTGACACTCCCCAAGAGGTTGCCCAAACATAATCTTGTTTTCCTTCTTTAGACGTAAACTTCACATCGAATGCTTTTGCAAAATTTTGTCCTAAGAAATGAGAGGTTCCTGCTTGCAATGCTTTCCCGTCTTGCATTAAAGCTTCAATACAATAGGTTTCTACTGCTCCTGCAAAACGTTCGCTTTCTGTCTTTATTCCTTTAATTACAGGAATAGCCATGAAATTTTGAACAAAAGTGGAATACACATTATTCATTAATTCAGCTTCAGTAATCGCTTCTGCTTTCGTTTCGTGAGCGGTATGCCCTTCTTGCCATAAAAACTCTGCTGTTCGCAAAAACAAACGTGTACGCATTTCCCAACGCACTACATTCGCCCATTGATTTATTAATAAAGGTAAATCTCTATACGATTGAATCCATCCTTTATAAGTGTTCCAAATAATAGCTTCACTTGTGGGTCTAACTACTAATTCTTCTTCTAATTTCGCGTCAGGATCTACACGTAGTTTTCCCGGTCTGTCAGGGTCGTTTTGTAATCTGTAATGTGTTACAATAGCACATTCTTTAGCAAAACCTTCTGCATTTTTTTCTTCAGCTTCAAATAAACTTTTTGGAACGAATAAAGGAAAGTACGCATTTTGATGACCTGTCTCTTTAAACATGCGATCTAATTCTGCTTGCATCTTTTCCCAAATTGCATATCCGTATGGTTTGATAACCATACATCCTCTAACTGCAGAATTTTCAGCTAGATCCGCTTTTACTACTAATTCGTTATACCACTTAGAGTAGTCTTCCGCTCTGCTTGTAAGTTTTTTACTCATATTTTTATTTTGGCATAAATATTGCCACTATGTTAAATACATTAAATAGTTCAGCAAAACTAACTATTTTTGTTATGTTCAACAATAAATTTAATCTAGATATGAGATATAAAGATATTTTAAAACAAAAAACTCCATTTTTTGTAATGCTTTCGAGCCTATTTGTGCTTGCATCTTGTGGAAGTTCACAACAATATGCTCAGCAAGATAATGATGGGATTTACGATTCGACAACCTCTAATGTTGTTGTCTACCAAGACAACGACACTGCAGATAATATATATTATAAAAACTATTTCAAAGAAAAATCACAAGAAATAGAAATTTATAATTCAGAACAAGATTCTGTTTTTACAGATATAGACTCTTATCAAAGTAATAATTATGCAGAATCAGACATTAATCAAAACAACTACAACGGTAATGGTGGTTGGGGAGAGCAAACTGAAGGTGTTTCTGTAACTATTTACAACGATCCATATATGTATGGCGGATTTGGATATCCGTATTATGGCTATGGTTGGGGTTATGCCGGTTGGTACAGACCATACTACGGCGGTTGGGGCTACGGTTGGGGCGGTGGCTACTACCCTCCTTATTATGGCGGTTATCCAGGGTATGGCTACCCAGGATACGGTGGTGGTTACCCGGGATATGGATACCCAGGATATGGTGGCGGATACCCTAGATACAACTACGATGGCTACAATGGAAACAATATGGGCTACAGCAGAGGTATTGCATACAATTCTAATAATAAATATTTAAACAGTACTAGATATAATACGACTAGAACAAACGATGTATCTAGTAGTAACAGTCGATACCAGAATCTGACTAGAAATAGTAAAACAAGTACAAGAACAACAACTACTAATAATAACAATACCTATAAAAGAGTTGTTCCAACATCTAGAACAACTAGAAATTATAATACAAGTAGAACGAACAGCACAAATACGACTAGTAGAACACAACCAACATCTAACACTAGTAGAAGCAGTAGTTCTAACAGTTCGTATAACAGCAATGCTACTCAATCTACATCTAACAGAAGTTATTCTACTCCTAGTAGTTCTTCCGGTAGTTCAAGATCATCAGGTAGTAGTGTAAGATCTTCTAGAAGTAGATAATTAATGAAAAAACAGAATTCCATAATGAATTTTAAAACGATAGTTTTTTTACTAGCAGGCATCTTATCAATGCCTGCTTTTTATGCTCAAAATATAACAGATGCTGTAAGATATTCGCAAGACAACATTGTTGGGAGTGCGAGATTTAGAGCCTTAAGTGGTGCGTTTGGCGCATTGGGTGGCGATTTATCGGCGACTAGTCTTAACCCTGCAGGTTCTGCCGTTTTCAACGATACTTATTTATCCGTTACTTTATCTAATTCATACGTTAAAAACGAAACAGATTTTTTTAACGGACATGATTCTAATTCAAATTCCTTTATTGAATTCACTCAAATAGGTTCTGCTTTCGTGTTCTACAATCCGAATATGAATAGTTCTTTTGAAAAGTTCACTTTTGCAATTACTTACGATAAGACACAAGATTACACAAACGATTGGACTGCTCATGGTATAAATACAAATTCTATAGATAGTTATTTTATGGATTATGCTCAAGGGCAACGTTTATCTGAGATCTCTGCTTTACCTAATGAATCGATTTCTGAAGCATATTCTGAAATTGGAACCTATTATGGTTCTGGAAATCAACAAGCATTTTTAGGTTACGAATCTTATATTTTACAACCTGACAACTTTGATGATGATAATACAGAATACACGTCTAATATTGCTGAAGGTACTTTTAATCAAAATTACATTTACTCTGCTACCGGATATAACGGGAAAATCGCCTTTAATTTAGCCACACAAGCCAACGATAAATTGTATTTAGGTCTTAATTTAAATACACACTTTATTAATTACGATCGTTTGACCTATTTGCAAGAATCGAATTCTAATAGAGGTTCTATTGTACAAAACGTGAATTTTGAAAACAGATTATCTACCACTGGAGGCGGATTTTCATTTCAGCTTGGAACCATTTATAAAGTCACCAAGAACTTAAGAGCAGGATTTACCTACGATTCTCCAACATGGTACAATATTCAAGAAGAAACACTTCAATATATCTCTACGATTAGAGATGAAGGTGGTCGCGATATAAACCAGATTGTTAATCCAAAAATAATCAATATTCACCCAGAATACCAATTACAAACACCAGGAAGACTTGGCGGAAGTCTTGCTTATATATTTGGAGTTCAAGGACTAATTAGTTTCGATTATTCTTATAGAGACTACGGAAATTCTAAATTCAACTCAAATTATAATTCGTATTTTGATGATCAAAACCAGATTATAAGTAATGAACTAACAGGCGCTTCTACTTTTGCTGTTGGTGGCGAATACAGATTAAAACAACTTAGCTTGAGAGGTGGATATCGTTTTGAGGAAAGCCCATACAAGAATGGTGTAACCGTAGGCGATTTATCAGGATATTCTGTTGGTTTAGGATATAGTTTTGGGGCTACAAAAATAGATGTAACTTTCGATCAATCACAAAGAGATTCGGAATATCAGCTTTATAATGTAGGTTTAATAGATGATGTTTCATTAGACACGAGACTTTCTAACATTACATTTTCAATTAGTTTCGCTTTATAAACTCAATTAAAAACATTTAAAAACGGGTCTGATTTCATGTTAAAATCAGACCCGTTTTTTTTTGAAAATCAAACATCTATTAATTGTTTCCTAATTCAAACTTAAAGAAATCTGAATTACTTATATTTGCGGATTAAAACAGCGTTATTTTTTAGACAAATGAAATTTGATAATAATATAGATGAGTTCGATGCTTTAGGCGAAAACCATATTGGAACTTCAACAGATACTCCAATGCGTGCAGATGCCTTTAAACTTTCGAACGAAGAAAAAATTGAAAGTATAAAAAAAGATGTTCACCATATTATGGAGACATTAGGTTTAGATTTAACAGACGACAGTTTACAAGGCACACCTAATCGTGTCGCTAAAATGTTTGTTAAAGAAATTTTTAGTGGATTAGACCCTAGTAAAAAACCAACTGCATCTACTTTCGAAAACAAGTATAAATACGGCGAAATGTTAGTCGAAAAAAACATAACCCTTTACTCCACTTGCGAGCATCATTTGTTACCAATTGTTGGTAGAGCACATGTCGCTTACATTTCTAAAGGTAATGTTGTAGGCTTATCTAAAATGAATCGTATTGTAGACTATTACTCTAAAAGACCTCAAGTTCAAGAGCGTTTAACCATTCAAATTGTAAAAGAATTACAATTGGTTTTAGGCACAGAAGATGTTGCATGTATTATAGATGCTAAACATTTATGTGTTAATTCTAGAGGAATTAGAGATATAGAAAGCAGCACAGTTACTGCAGAATTTGGAGGGAAGTTTAAAGAAAAAGACACTCGTAGAGAATTCATTGAATATATTAAATTAGAGACGCAATTTTAAATCACCAGAAACATGCCTCAGCTATACAAGCAACAAAGCATTAAAATTTACAATTCACTTTCAGGACAAAAAGAAGTTTTTACACCTATAACCGACGGTAATGTTGGTATGTATGTTTGTGGACCTACGGTTTACAGCAATGTGCATTTAGGAAATGTAAGAACCTTTATGTCTTTCGATACTATTTTTCGATACCTAAAACATTTGGGTTACAAAGTGCGTTACGTACGAAATATTACTGATGCCGGACATCTTGAAAATGATGCAGACGAAGGTGAAGATCGTATTGCTAAAAAAGCACGTTTAGAGCAAATTGAACCTATGGAAGTCGTACAGCGTTATACTGTCGATTTTCATAATATTTTAAATAAATTCAATTTCTTACCACCAAGCATCGAACCAACGGCTACCGGACATATTATCGAGCAAATCGAATTAATAAAAAAGATTATAGATAATGGTTTTGGTTACCAAGTAAACGGCTCTGTATATTTTGATGTTTTAAAGTTTAATGAAACTAACGATTACGGAAAATTAAGTAAGCGTAAGGTTGAAGATTTAATTCATAACACACGTGTTTTGGACGGTCAAAGCGATAAGAAAAATCCTCAAGATTTTGCGCTTTGGAAAAAAGCCGAACCTCAGCATATTATGCGTTGGCCATCGCCTTGGAGCGACGGTTTTCCAGGATGGCATTTAGAGTGTACAGCTATGAGCACAAAATATCTTGGCGAACATTTTGATATTCATGGTGGCGGAATGGATTTAAAATTCCCACATCACGAATGTGAAATTGCACAAGCAGAAGCGTGCAATCATCAAACACCTGTTAACTATTGGATGCATGCCAATATGTTAATTATGAATGGTAAAAAGATGGCAAAATCTACTGGAAATTACATTCTTCCAGAAGAAATATTTACAGGAGAAAACAAAAACATTACACAACCTTTTAGCGCTAGTGTCGCTCGTTTTTTCATGTTACAAGCACATTATCGCAGTATTTTAGACTTCACAAATAACGGTTTATTAGCAAGCGAAAAAGGATTCAATAGATTAATGGATGCGATTTCCGATTTAGACAACCTTAAAGCAAGCGCAACATCAACAATCAATATTTCAGAGTGGAAACAGAAATGTTATGATGCGATGAACGACGACTTTAATTCTCCAATTCTAATTGCGAATTTGTTTGAAGCTGTAAAATACATCAATCAAATAAAAGAAGGAAAATCAAGTCTTTCTGAAGCAGATTTGCAAGAATTAAAAGACACGATGCATACGTTTATATTCGACATTTTAGGTTTAGTACACGGATCTCAAGCAGAAACTGGTGAAGACAAATTAACTGGAGCTGTCGATTTATTAATAAAGCTAAGACAAGAAGCGAGAGCTAATAAAGATTTCGCTTTATCTGATAAAATCAGAGATGAATTAGCTGCCGTTGGCATTCAACTTAACGATGGTAAGGATGGCACTTCATTTTCGACCAATTAAAAACATAACACGGACAAGCTTTTTCACTTGTCCGTTTTTTATATACTAATGAAACGTATTTTAGTCGCACCTTTTTTATTCCTAATCAAGATATACCAAACACTTATATCTCCATTAACTCCTGCATCTTGTCGGTATCACCCAACATGCTCACAATACACTAAAGAAGCACTTACAAAACACGGTCTAATAAAAGGAGGCTGGCTAAGCGTTAAGCGTATTTTTAGTTGTAATCCATGGGGTGGTTCGGGCTACGACCCTGTACCCTAATTTATACTTTTAAATCTCAAAAACTTTAATAGTCCGTTAACGCGCTATTCTTTTTTAATCCTTGGGCAAATGTCTATATTTACGCATTGAAAACTAAACACTATGCATTTTTTAAAATTCGATTGGAATCCTACATCAGGAATTGAAATTATTGGTAATTTTCAACTTCATTTCTATAGCTTAATGTGGGTTACTGCCTTTTTATTGGGTTGGTACGTTATGAAGCGTATTTACGAAAAAGAAAATGTATCCTTAGAATATTTAGATCCGCTTTTTATTTATACCGTTTTAGCCACTATGATTGGGGCGCGTCTTGGACATGTTATTTTCTATCAACCAGAATTATTTCAACAAGATTTTCTTAGTATATTCTTGCCTATCCGAACAAATCCAACTGTTGAATTTACAGGATTCCAAGGATTAGCAAGTCATGGAGCTGCAATTGGAATTATTTTTGGGATGTATTTATACCGAAGAAAATACAATTACAAATCACTAATGTGGATTTTAGACCGCATCGTAATTCCGGTATCTCTTGGAGCCATTTTTATTAGATTTGGAAACTTTATCAATTCAGAAATAATAGGAAAAGTAACCAATTCTAATTTAGGTGTACGTTTTATTCAAGATGAATACAGTAAACGTGAAGCGGTACAACTTACAGGTATTCAAAACCCGAAAGAAGCTTATAATGCAATTGCTAACAGTCCACAGTTTCAGAACTTATTAGATGCCGTTCCTTATAGACATGCCGCACAATTATACGAATCTGTATGCTATGTATTTGTGTTTTTAATTCTATGGTTTGTATATTCAAAAACAACTAAAAAAGACAATCCTGGTTACTTGTTTGGGTTGTTTCTTGTTTTACTTTGGACGATAAGATTCTTCGTGGAATTTGTAAAAGAAGCGCAAGTAGACGAACGCGCAACTTGGGCATTAAACACAGGACAATGGTTAAGTATTCCATTTATATTAGTAGGCTTTTATTTTATGTTTGTCTACAAAGAAACTTCAAAAAAAGCTTAAAAATTAATTTATATGAGACTGATTAAATTATCATTTTTAGCACTAATTTTAGGTGTCACCATTCTGAATGTGTCTTGCAAAGAAGATAAAAAAGTAACCATTGCTCCTACCGAAATTTCATTTAATAAAGAAGGTGAATTAAAGCTTTACAAGTCTAAAACAGATTCCATAATCAAAGCTTTAGATATTGAAATTGCCGACAATGAATACGACAGAGAAACCGGTTTAATGTACAGGTCTTCTATGAAGGATCAGAACGCGATGTTATTTATTTTTCCTGAGGAAATGCCTCGTGCATTTTATATGAAAAACACTCAAATTCCGTTAGACATTATTTATATTGGTGAAGATAATACTATTGTAAGCATTGCAAAGAATGCACAACCAATGAATGAAACCTCTTTACTATCCTACAAACCTGCGATGTATGTTTTGGAAGTGAATGCTGGTTTATCTGATAAATGGCAACTAAAAGAAGGAGATTCTATTTCGTTTACAAAGTAATATTTAAGACTAGAGCGACCGTATTAATAGACAAAAAAATGACCTATTAATTCTACGACTTTAAGTTGAAAAATTCTCGGCATATAAATATGTTTATGCGGTTATATATTGCAGATGTCTATAATTATAGACTTTGAATTAAATAGCAATCAATGTTTTTGAAATCTCGAGTAAATCGGGTTCATTTATTTCAGGTAAAGGAGCCAAAGGATACAATTGTTTTCCTGGTCTGCTTATAAAAGCGCCTCTCCAACCTGCCCAAAGAGCTCCAGCTATATCCCAACCGTGTGCTGCAATCATCATGCATTCATTAGGTTTAACACCCATTTTACGAGCAGCCCAATCGTAAACATCTGCATCGGGTTTATACTTCCCGATATCTTCAATACTTAACCGTTCATCAAAAAATTCAGTCAGTCCAGCATTTTCAAACTGAGTTTCAACACCTTTATTAGATGAGTTTGTTAAGGACACCATTATAAAGCCCGCAGCCTTTATTGCTGTAAGAGCTTCGATAACTTCTGGGTGTGGCGGAAGAGATGTTAGTGGTTTTAATGCCTCTTTTGAAGCATGCTCAGATAATTCTATTCCGTTATTAGCAGCAACCATTCTTAATGTAGCAGCTCCTATTGTTCCAAAATCTTCGTATTGTCTGCTTGCGGTTGTTACTAGCGAATAGTGTAGCATGGTAGTAAACCATAAAGTCGATAAATCTGTTCTTCCATTTAGCGCTTCCCCTACACTTTCTTTCATATTATCTAAATCCAATAGAGATTCATTAACATCGAAAAATAATACTTTCGGTCGCACTATTTGTTTTTCTTTTAATACCATATGATTAGTTTTTTGTTCTGCTCCTATAATAATTCTGTAAATAGTTACATTAGAAATCCTTACAAAAGGCTGTTCTAAAAAAGTGCTTGCTGCCTATTTTTGATTGATTTAAAATCATAATAACCTGATTAACATATCATTTTAAAACAAACATGCTGATCACTATTTCTAAAAGGCATCATGATTAATTTGAAGATACTCTTTCGTTAATTAGTTCTGTAAGCACTTGCTTAAACACATCTAAAGGTTGCGCTCCTGTAACAGCACTTTTTCTATTAAAAACTACAGTTGGAACAGAATTCACTCCTAGATTTTTCCAATATGCTTCTTCCGTTTTTATATGGTTTCTCGCTTCATCATTATCTAAAAGCCCTAAAGCTTCATCTGCATTTAATCCTACTTCTAATAGTTCCTGTTTTAAAACATCACGATCAGACACATCTTTACGTTCACCAAAAAATGCAGAAGTTAAACGCATTTTTAATTCGGTTTGTTTATTAAATGCTTTTGCATATTCTAATAAAATATGAGCTTCGAACGTATTAACCATTCGCATATCATCAAAATAATCGAACTTAAAACCAAGATCGTTTCCTATATCAGTCATATTTTGTTGCGATTCTTTTTGCTGCTCCAATGTAGAACCATATTTTTCCGAAATATGTTCTTGAACGTTTTGACCTTCAACTGGCATATTCGGATTTAATTCAAATGGTTGCCATTCAATCTCTACTTGATCTTGAATTCCCAATTCTGAAATTGCTTTTTCTAAACGTTTAAATCCTATCGTGCACCATGGACACACAACATCTGAAACAATATCTATTTTTATTTTAGTATTCATAATTTTAATGTTTTAAATAAGCCTTCTACGGGAGCAGAAGGCCTACAGCTATTAATCAATTAGGAAATTTAAGATAGTACTACATCTTTTTTCCAATCGAACTTTTTAAATCCTTCGTCTAAAGGCGTTTCTGCAATATGATTAACATAGTTGCTTATTACTTTTTGAGATAACCCAAGCACAATTTCTAAAAGTTGTCTTTCGGTATAACCAACCTCATAAAAAGCTTGAATCTCTTCATTACTAATATATCCGCGGTTTTTTACAATTGTTAAAGTGGTATCACGTAACGTTTGTAATTTATCATTTGGCAATTTAGTACCATTTCTTAATGCATCTGTAATGGCATCATCTACTTTCATCATTTTTGCAATTGCAGTATGTGCCGGCACACAATAGTGACACTCGTGTTCTACGTTAATAGTTTGCCAAACCACCGTTAACTCATCCTTGTTAAAAGATGAATTTGAAAATAATTCATGTAAATTTTGATATGCTTCTAGTAAACCTGGAGACCCTGCTAATACCCCATGTAGGTTAGGAATATAACCATTTGCTTTTTTAGATTTTTCTAAAAAAGGTTTACTCTCTTGAGGTGCAGATTCTAAAGTATGTATTTTTAATGTACTCATAATGTTCTATTTTAGTTTACTTAACTAAGCAAACGCTTAGTTTTGAATTAAAAAAAAGCTTATATCATTTTAAAGGTAATTTCAATAAAATCAACTAGCTGTGGCTTAGTGAATACTTTTGTCGCATTAGAAAGCCCTTGCTTACAAATGATTAAAAAATTAGATTGTTTTTCTAATGTTTCTTCGTCTTTACTCGCATCCTGCTTTAAGTTATTATAAAATAAAGCTCTTATATCTGATGCAAATTTTTCGATTTCCGTTCGTATTATAGGGTCGGCATTTTCTCCTAATTCGTTGACTGTGTTTGTAATTAAACAGCCTTTGCTAAGCGTGTTTTCTTTTGAAAATTCAACAAAATCATAAAAGAATTTTTTAATACCTTCTTTCCCGTTATTCGAGTTTTTAAGGGCATCTGTTAACACTTTTATTTTAGACCGATAACATGTAATGCTTCCAACAAAAACGCCTTGTTTATTTACAAAACTAGAATACATAGAAAACTGATTTATGCCCATTTCCTTTTCTAACATACGTACAGAAGTCTTTTCATAGCCATTTCTCCAAAATAAGTCCATGGCTTTTTCTATCACTTCTTCTTCGTTATATTGCTTTTTTCTAGACATAAAATCGGAAATACATTGTAAAACTAAGCAGATGCTTTGAATTAAAAAAATTAAAGTGGACATATAACATTCTAAGTTTCCACGTATAAAAAAGAAAAGCAGGCTAAAATTATTTCTAATTCAAGTCTGCTTTTCTATATGTTAAAAGGGTTCTAAAACACGATTATCTTATAACCTCATTTCCTTGATGTTTCCATTCTGAAAGTCCACCTTTCAAATCAAAAATCTTCACAAAACCTGCATCCTTAAGTTTTTGAGCACATTCTGCACTTCTTTTTCCTGAGTTACAATATAATGCAACAGGCTTGGTTTTATCTAAGTTTTGTATATCCTCTTCAAAAGTATCAGAGTTAAAATCTACATGTTGTGAATTTGCAATATAACCCTGTTTCAGACGATCTTCCTGCGATCTTAAATCTACCAACTGCACGTCTTCTATACTTATAAGGGATTGCATTTCTTCGGGAGAAACGACTTCAATAACACCTGTTTTATAGTCGTTACATGCCGAGCATAATAAAATTATAAAACAGTATAGTATATTTATTTTTTTCATCTAAATTTTGTTACCTCTCTTCAACCTCTCCGGCCCACTCATTAAATCCGCCAAGTAAATTATACGAATTTTCTATTCCTAATTGATCAAGAATATCGCAAGCTTTACCACTTCTTACTCCCGATCTGCAATACACGTAATAATTTTTAGTTTTATCTAATTCATCAACTTGATTTACGAATTCTTGACCTAAATAAAAATCAATATGTTTAGAATTTGCTATAAATCCTTGGTCTACTTCATCATCGGTACGTACATCTAAAATCACAGCATTGCTATCGCTAGCTAACTGCTCTACCCATTCTTCTTGTGTTAAATCTGCCATAATTGTATAAATCTTTTAATTACAAATTTATAATTTCTTTAATATATAAACGAAAAAAAATCCGAAGTCTTACAATTTCGGATTCTTTTATTTTTTAAATGAAGCAGTAGCAAGTGTTAACGGAATAACCAATGATTTAGTTTCTGTAGTCTTAACGACTATTCCCCTTAGAAACAGCTACAGCATTTTCAATATATTTATTTTAAACAGCTATTGAATCTTGAAAATCATTCTCAACAACAAATGTAGTAACACCAATTTACAAAGCTAATATGCTAATTGTTTTTATAAATTTTTATTATAAGAATTTATTGACTTCAGCTTCTAATTCGTCGTAAGTAAACGTTTGTTCGTAAAACTGACGTTTGTCTTTATTATATATAATAGTTGCAGGAATGGATCCAGACCATGAATCGCTTATTTTAGGAATCCACGAATTAGAATCTGGGTCGTTTAAAACAACAACTTTAGACTGTATATTATGTTCTACAATAAAAGGTTTCAATTTGGTTTCGTATGCTTGCTCAAAATCTAAACTCACCAATAATACGTCCAAATTTTTGGAAGCATATTCTGTTTTTAATTTTTCAAAATGAGGTAATTCCTTTACACAAGGCGCACACCAAGTGGCCCAAAAGTTAATAACATGAACTTTATCATCGTCTTGATAAAAAAAGGGTTCTAATTCATCAAAATTATAAACCATTAAATCGATGGTATCTACAGATTTTACAGCTGACTCTATCGGATTAGCGTCCGCTTCTACAACATTCTGTTTCGTTTGATTTTTACATGCAAAACAGCATAATAATAGTAACAACAATATATTCTTCATCTTATAAAAATAAGCAACACTTAAATCTGCTAACTAACTTTAACAAAAAATTATACTAATCATAATCATTTAATTGAAATTTTCACATACATTTGTATATACAATTATTGTACATGAAACAGTTAGAAGATATATTAAAAACAAACGCTCCTATTCCTTTAAATAGAAAGACCGTGCTTAATATTTCGTACACGGCTATTTGGATAAAAGATATGACGAATCCTGTTTTAAAACGCTTCGACATTTCTACCGAACAATTTAATGTATTACGGATATTAAGAGGTAAAAAAGGGAGTCCTGCAAATCTTCAAGATATTCAAGATCGCATGATAAATAAGATGAGTAACACCACACGGTTGGTTGATAAGCTTATCTTAAAAGGCTATGTAGAACGTTTTACTTGCGAGAAAAACAGAAGAAAAGTTGAGATTTTTATTACAAAAGAAGGTCTAAAGGTTTTAAAAGAAATAGATCCAAATATCGATAAATCTGAAGATGATATTACTGCAAATCTTACGAAAGAGGAATTAGAAACTTTAAACTTTTTACTCACTAAATTAAGATCTTAAGTATTGTATACACAACATAGATTAAAAAAGTTCACATTTTACTTATATAAAATTAATAGAAAGTAAGTGAACCTGAAAAACGAATTAAATTCAATTACATAAATAATCACCAAACAATAAATCAAAAATGAAAAACACAGTAAAAATCGCAGCGTTTTTAGTATTAGCAATCACATTTGCATCGTTCACTATTTTAAAAACGAAGAACGTAAACGTAAACAAAAGTCAAGTAAACTGGATTGGACATAAAGTTACAGGACAACACGACGGAACAATTACACTTAAAAAAGGTACTTTAGAGTTTAATGGCAATGTATTAACTGGTGGAACATTCACTATGGATATGACTACCATTAACGCCACAGATCTTGAAGGGGAATACAAAACTAAATTAGATAATCACTTAAAATCAGATGATTTTTTTGGTGCTGAAAAATTCCCAACAGCAACTTTAATATTTACAAAAGTTGAAGGTGAAGCTCCAAATTATACTGTTACTGGAAACTTAACAATTAAAGGAAAAACGAATCCTGTTACCTTCAAAATGAATGTGACAGAAGACACAGCAACAACGGCTTTTAAAATAGATAGAACAAAATACGACATTAAATATGGCTCGGCTAGCTTCTTCGACGATCTAAAAGACAAGGCAATTTATGATGATTTCGACTTAAATGTGTCTTTAAAATTCTAACATAGCCTAATTCATATGTTAGTATCCATGTGTGATTAAGTTAAATTCCTGTAGCGTTATGTATTACTTTACTGACCTACAGGAATTCTCTTTTAAATTTCTTCGAAAAAAATTTGATAACTAAATTTACATTCCTATATTTGAATCAAATAATTTAAGAATTGAATACAAATTTAAATATTACTTGGTGGTGGAGCTCTCGGATTTCAATCTTCGTGAACTAAACCTATTGTATATTTTAAACTCAAAATAACAAGGCTTGTCATTCACGACAAGCCTTTTTTTATTACAAAAAAATGAAACAATTTAAACTCACAACGCATTACAAAAAAATACTTGCCGACACGATTACACCGGTAAGCATTTATTTAAAAATTAGAGATCGTTTTCCAAATAGTCTGTTACTAGAAAGTAGTGATTACCACGCTAACGACAACAGTTTCTCTTACATTTGTTGTAATCCAATCGCCTCTATAAAGGTCCAAAACGAAACGATTACTCAAGAGTATCCGAATGGTGAAATCAATTCTAAACCTATTACAGAACGTGGTATGGTTACTGAAGAAATTCACAACTTTACAAAACGTTTTAAAACAGATGACAATGAAGAGTTTAAATTTATAAATAACGGAATTTTTGGATATATTGGTTATGATGCCGTTCGTTATTTTGAGGACATTGATATCACTAAAAAAGAAGAAGTTTTAGGTATTCCTGATATTTATTATGCCGTTTACCAGAACATAATCGCGATTAATCATTTTAATAATGAAGCTTATATTTTTGCACATTGTTACGATGGTGAAAATAATATTGATGATATAAATCAACTTATAAAATCTAATCAATTCGCAACGTATCAGTTTACTCCTGAAGACAAAATTACTTCAAACTTAACAGATGAAGAATATAAAAACAATGTCTCTTTAGCCAAACAACACTGTGCTAGAGGCGATGTTTTTCAGTTGGTATTATCTAAAAAATTCTCACAAGAATTTAAGGGAGACGATTTTAATGTATATCGTGCATTAAGAAGTATCAACCCCTCCCCTTACCTATTCTATTTCGATTATGGAACTTTTAAAATCTTCGGAAGTTCACCAGAAGCACAATTGGTTGTAAAAGATGATAATGCAGAAATTCATCCCATTGCCGGAACCTTTAAACGTACCGGAAATGATGAACAAGATGCCGAACTTGCTAAAAAATTAGCTAAAGACGATAAAGAAAATGCAGAGCACGTCATGCTTGTAGATTTGGCAAGAAACGATTTAAGTCGTCACGGAAGTCAAGTTACTGTCGACACCTATCGCGAAGTTCAATTCTTTTCTCATGTTATTCATTTGGTGAGTAAAGTGACTGGTAAAAAACACGCCGATACCATTACCATGCAAGTGGTAGCAGACACTTTTCCCGCAGGAACGTTAAGTGGAGCGCCTAAACATAAAG
This sequence comes from Formosa sejongensis, assembly GCF_033447105.1. Taxonomy (NCBI): domain Bacteria; kingdom Pseudomonadati; phylum Bacteroidota; class Flavobacteriia; order Flavobacteriales; family Flavobacteriaceae; genus Formosa; species Formosa sejongensis. Next base: position 47,471 of record NZ_JAWQUN010000024.1, on the reverse strand, counting down.
CTATGCAACTAATTGAAAAATACGAAAAAACAAGTCGTGAATTTTATGGTGGAGCTATTGGTTTTATGGATTTTAAAGGCAACTTTAATCATGCGATTATGATAAGAACGTTCTTAAGTAAAGATCACAAATTACATTGGCAAGCTGGTGCTGGAATTGTTTCAAAATCGAAACCAGAAGACGAGCTACAAGAAGTTTACAATAAACTTGGTGCGTTAACCAAAGCCATAGAATTAGCAAAAAACATTTAATAGTGACAACACAACAACACACTATGAAAAACATACTAGTTATAGATAATTACGATAGTTTCACTTACAATTTAGTGCACTATTTAGAAGATTTAGGATGCCAAGTAACCGTAAAACGAAACGACAAACTAGATTTAGAAGACGTTAAAGCATTCGATAAGATTGTATTGTCTCCTGGTCCTGGAATACCTGATGAAGCTGGATTATTAAAAGAAATTATTAGAACATACGCACCTACAAAAAGTATTTTGGGCGTGTGTTTAGGGCAACAAGCCATTGCTGAAGTATTTGGCGGAAGCATAGAAAACTTGGACAACGTTTACCACGGCGTTGCAACAGACGTTACCTTATCTGTAGATGATGAAAAATTATTTGATGGTTTCGACAAAACATTCCCTGTAGGTCGTTATCATTCTTGGGTAGTTTCAAATGAATTACCAGATGTTTTAGAAGCTACATCTTTCGATGAAAACGGACAGATTATGTCATTACGCCACAGAGTTTACGATGTTCGTGGAGTACAATATCACCCAGAATCGGTGTTGACACCTAACGGAAAACAAATGCTTAAAAACTGGATAAATAGTTAATTATGAAACAAATACTTAACAGACTTATAAACGACGAACACATCTCTAAAGCAGAAGCTAAACGTGTGTTAGTAAATATTTCTCAAGGGGAATATAACCAAAGTCAGATTGCTTCATTTTTAACGGTATATATGATGCGTAGCATCACCACAGACGAGTTGGAAGGGTTTAGAGATGCCCTTTTAGAATTGTGTGTCGCAGTAGATTTATCAGGATATAACACCATCGATTTATGTGGAACTGGTGGAGATGGGAAAAACACCTTCAACATTTCTACATTGGCATCTTTTATTACAGCAGGTGCCGGTGTACATGTGACCAAACATGGGAATTACGGAGTGTCTTCCATTTCGGGTTCTAGTAACGTTATGGAACATTTGGGAGTTAAATTTACCAACGATGCAGGTTTCTTAGAAAACTGTTTAGAAAAAGCCGGGATTTGTGTGTTACACGCGCCACTGTTTCACCCAGCAATGAAAAATGTAGCGCCTATTCGTAGAGAATTAGGAGTAAAAACATTCTTTAATATGTTAGGTCCAATGGTAAATCCTGCATTTCCAAAAAATCAATTGGTTGGTGTTTTCAACTTAGAATTAGCCAGATTATACGGGTATTTATATCAGAAAACAGATAAGAACTTTACGATTTTACATGCGCTTGATGGTTATGATGAAATTTCATTAACAAGTGACACTAAAGTAATTTCAAATTATTCTGAAACCATGTTATCTCCAGAAGATTTTGGAGTTCAAAAGATAAAACAATCAGATATTTTTGGTGGAGATACAATTAAAGATGCTGCAGATATTTTTGTAAATATTTTACAAGGTCAAGGTACAGAAGCCCAAAACAATGCTGTTTGTGCAAATGCAGCCATGGCAATAAAAACAGTACAAAACACCTCGTTAACAGATAGTTTTGCCGCAGCAAAGGAATCTTTACATTCTGGAGAAGCATTAAAACGTTTTCAAATTTTAGTAGATTTAAGCGCATAGTCATATGAATATTTTAGATAAAATTGTAGCTGATAAACGTAAGGAAGTCGATTTTAGAAAATCACTTATTCCTATAAAACAATTAGAACAATCCATATTATTTTCTAGAGCTACACATTCTTTAGCTTCAGCTTTAAAAGCAAGTACAAGCGGAATTATAGCCGAGCATAAACGTCGCTCACCTTCAAAATCTGTAATAAACCAAAATCTAAATGTATTTGATGTTTCTAAAGGTTACGAGGATGCAGGAGTTTGCGGTATGTCTGTATTAACAGATGGTAAATATTTTGGAGGAAGTTTAGACGATTTACTAACGGCTCGTGCAAGTTGTAATTTGCCTTTACTTCGCAAAGAATTCATTATAGATTCTTATCAGATTATAGAAGCCAAAGCATATGGCGCCGATGTGATCTTATTAATCGCTGCGATTTTAACGCGTGAAGAAATTAAAACCTTTTCAGAGTTAGCAAAAAGCTTAAATCTAGATGTGCTTTTAGAAGTACATAACGAAGAAGAGCTTCAGAAATCACTTATGCCAAGTTTAGATATGCTTGGTGTAAATAACAGAAACTTAAAAACTTTTGAAGTATCGCTAGACATCAGTAAAGAATTAAGTGCATTAATTCCGAACGATTTTGTAAAAGTATCAGAAAGCGGAATTAGTAATATAGAAGCCATTAAAACACTCCAACCTTATGGTTATAAAGGGTTTCTAATTGGTGAAAACTTTATGAAAACAGATGATGCTGGAGCGAGTGCTACACAATTTATAAACGCGTTAAACCAATAGTTATGAAACTAAAAGTTTGCGGTATGAAATTTCCCGAAAACATTGAAGCTATAGCGAGTCTGCATCCAGATTACCTCGGGTTTATTTTTTATGATAAATCAGCACGATTTATGTCCTCAGAAATCCCTAACCTTCCAAAAGAGATTAAGAAAGTTGGTGTTTTTGTAAATGCTACCGAAAACACAGTCGTTACAACTGTTTTAAAACACAATTTACAAGCTGTGCAATTACATGGTGAAGAATCAGTTGATTTCTGTAATTCCATAAAAACGCAACTTCCTAATATTGAAATCATCAAAGTATTTTCCATCAAGGATGAATTCAATTTTGATATTTTATCACCTTTCGAATCGGTTTGCAATTTCTTCCTATTTGATACCAAAGGAAAATTACCAGGCGGAAACGGATATACTTTTAATTGGAATATTCTAGAAAATTACCCGTCAACAAAACCCTATTTTTTAAGTGGTGGTTTAGGAATTTCAGAATTAGAAAACATATCCGATTTTTTCAAAAGTAAAGCCTCAAATTACTGTTATGCCATCGATGTAAATAGTAAATTTGAAACTCAGCCAGGTTTAAAAGATTTTGAACTTGTTAAACAATTTAAACAGCAATTTGCTGTAACCAAAATACAACACACTATGAGTTATAACATAAACGACAAAGGCTATTATGGCGATTTTGGTGGTGCTTATATCCCAGAAATGCTATATCCTAACGTTGAGGAATTACGCCAAAACTATTTAAAAATCATGGCAGAACCTTCATTTAAAGAAGAGTTCGACCAATTACTAAAAGATTATGTAGGTCGTCCTTCTCCGCTCTATTTCGCAAAGCGATTAAGCGAGAAATACAACACTAAAATTTATTTAAAACGTGAAGATTTAAACCATACAGGAGCACATAAAATAAACAATACTATTGGTCAGATTTTAATGGCCAATCGCTTAGGTAAAAAACGAATTATAGCAGAAACAGGAGCTGGACAACATGGTGTTGCTACGGCTACAGTTTGTGCACTTATGGGCTTAGAATGTATTGTGTATATGGGCGAAATTGATATCGCTCGACAAGCACCAAACGTGGCACGTATGAAGATGTTAGGCGCGACAGTAATTCCTGCATTATCGGGAAGTCGTACATTAAAAGATGCCACAAATGAGGCGATTCGCGATTGGATAAACAATCCTGTGGATACACATTACATTATTGGTAGTGTGGTTGGGCCTCATCCGTATCCAGATATGGTAGCACGTTTCCAATCTGTGGTTTCTCAAGAAATGGAATGGCAGTTACAAGAAAAAGAAGGCCGAACAAAACCAGACCATGTAATTGCATGTGTTGGTGGAGGTAGTAATGCTGCAGGTGCCTTTTATCAATATTTAGATGAAATAGATGTGAATTTAATCGCTGTAGAAGCAGCTGGATTAGGTGTGAATTCAGGAGAAAGTGCTGCAACTTCTGCGCTTGGAAGAGAAGGTATTATTCACGGAAGTAAAACCTTATTAATGCAAACTGACGACGGACAAATAACTGAGCCTTATTCAATTTCGGCAGGACTTGATTATCCTGGAGTTGGCCCAATGCACGCAAATTTATTTGCTACTGGCCGTGCAGAATTTATTTCAATCACCGATGATGAAGCTATGCAAGCCGGAATGGAACTTTGTAAATTAGAAGGTATTATTCCTGCTATTGAAAGTGCGCATGCATTAGCTGTATTTAAGAACAGAAAATTTAAACCTGAAGACGTTGTCGTGTTAAGTTTATCTGGACGTGGCGATAAGGATTTACAGAATTATATCGATTATTTTAAAATATAGTTTTTTTTCATTTCCGCGTAGGCGGAAATCTCATCAATCTTTTTATGGATGTTTATTACGTTTACATATTAACCAATAAAAACCATACCGTTCTATATATAGGCCGTACAAAACAATTAAAAGTAAGATTAACTCAACATAAAAACAACAGTATAAAAACCTTTACGGGAAGATATAATGTACATAAGTTAGTCTATTTTGAAACTACGAAATATATAAATAACGCCATAAAAAGAGAACGCCAATTAAAAAAGTGGAATCGAGAATGGAAAATAAATTTAATTAAAGGATTGAATCCGGATTGGAAAGATCTTTCAGAATATATCTAAATTAAATATTAAAAGATTCCCTCCTTCGAGGGAATATAAACTATTCATTTACAATGAACAGAATAAACCAAAAACTCCAAGAAGACAAAAAATTATTGTCTATCTATTTTACCGCTGGATATCCTAATCTAAACGATACGGCAACCATCATTGAAGACCTAGAAAAAAATGGTGTAGATATGATTGAAATCGGACTACCGTTTAGCGACCCTTTAGCCGATGGTCCAACCATTCAAGCAAGTTCGACGCAGGCCTTAAAAAATGGAATGACAACGGCCAAATTATTCGAGCAATTAAAAGACATTCGAAAAACAGTATCCATTCCTTTAGTTATCATGGGCTACTTCAATCCCATCTTACAATATGGTGTAGAAGCCTTCTGTAAAAAATGTCAAGAAATTGGTATTGACGGCTTTATTATTCCTGATTTACCCGTAAACGAATACAAAGAACACTATCAAGAAACCTTTGAAAAGTATGGGCTTGTGAATGTGTTTTTAATCACACCTCAAACCTCTAACGAACGTATCGCTTTTATAGATGAAATCTCAAACGGATTTATTTACATGGTAAGTAGTGCAAGCGTTACAGGTAGCCAGTCAGGATTTGGAGACGAGCAAACAACATACTTCAAACGTATATCTGATATGAACCTGAAAACGCCACAAATTATCGGGTTTGGAATTAATAGTGAAGAAACATTTAATCAAGCTGCAACCTATACAAAAGGAGCAATTATTGGTAGTGCTTTTATTAAATATATTACCGAAAACGGAATTGAAAATATCGGAGCATTTACCTCAAAAATAAAGCCCTAACAAGTAGGCTTAACAGTTATTAACAAAGGTTTAATGGGATTTTGACACTATAAAACACATGCTTTTTTATCTTATAGATGAATCAATAAAAATGAAAATCATGGGAATTATTAAAGATTAAAAGAAATTTACACCTAGAACAGCGCAATCAAATCCAAGAAATCCTACGGCTAATACCAATCAGGATACAAATACGTTCGATATCGATAAGAAAACGATAAAAGAACAACAGACAAAGAAATAAATCAAACAGAAAAAGACTTTTCATAGATCGAAAAGTCTTTTTTCTATTTCAACACAACTATTATTATGCCTTTAAATATTGTCCTTTTCGAACCTGAAATTCCTAATAACACGGGAAATATTGGTCGTTTAAGTTTAGCCTCTGGTTCAAACCTGCATTTAGTAAAACCTTTTGGTTTCGAAATAGACGACAAACGTTTAAAACGTGCTGGGCTGGATTATTGGCAACATCTTAATGTAACCTACTACGAATCTATAGATGAATTTTTCAGTGTAAACGCAAATAAAAAATTGGCTTTTTTATCAAGTCATGGCGAAAAAAATCATTGGGATATCGATTTTGAAGATGACATGTTTCTCATCTTCGGAAAAGAATCTGTTGGGCTTCCAAAACAGCTTATCGAATCACATAAAGATCAATTATTCAAAATCCCTTTGTATTCCGAACATGTACGCAGTTTAAACTTGGCAAATGCTGTTGGAATCGTTGTTTACGAGGGCTTAAAAAACTTAAAATAGCATATAAATTTATTTTAAAATGTTGACAAATTAATTTGTACATTTCGCCCCTAAAATTCTAGTAAACAGATTTTTCATGGAAGATATTGAAAATATTGAATTAGCGTATTTAAGTCTTAACGATTATCAAGAACTTAAAGCTGCAATGATTGAATCGTATAGTAGCATGCCCGATTCTTATTGGCGTGAACACCAAATCGAAACCTTAATTACACAATTTCCTGAAGGGCAAGTTGTGATTAAAATAAATAACCAGATTGCAGGTTGTGCACTCTCTATAATTGTAGATTATAAAAAGTTTGATGATGCACACACCTATAAAGACATTACCGGTAATTACACCTTTAACACACACAATAAAGATGGTGATGTTATTTACGGAGTAGATGTTTTTATTAAACCAGAATTTAGAGGTTTACGTTTGGGTAGACGTCTTTACGACTATAGAAAAGAATTATGCGAACGCCTTAATTTAAGAGGCTTAGCCTTTGGTGGTCGTATTCCAAATTTTCATAAATATTCTAACGAGCTTACGCCGAAACAATACATTGATAAAGTAAAACGTAAAGAAATTCACGATCCGGTTTTAAACTTCCAGATTTCTAACGACTTCCATCCTACTCGTGTACTTAAAAATTATTTAGAAGGCGATAGCAATTCTGAAGATTATGCAGTGCTTTTAGAATGGGATAATATCTATTACGAAAAGAAAGAAACGAAAGCTGCAACTACAAAAAAGATTGTCCGTTTAGGATTAATCCAATGGCAAATGCGTCCTTATAACGATTTAGATGAATTGATGCAACAAGCCGAATATTTTGTTGATGCTGTTTCTGGTTACAGAAGTGATTTTGCGTTATTCCCAGAATTCTTCAATGCACCATTAATGGCAGACGATAACCATTTATCGGAATCTGATGCAATTAGAAATTTAGCAGAACACACTGCTGAAATTGTACTACGTTTCTCTAAACTGGCTATTTCTTATAATATTAATATTATAACAGGAAGTATGCCTGAAATCGCTGAAGATAATCGTCTATATAATGTAGGATATTTATGTCGTCGTGATGGAACAACAGAACGTTACGAAAAACTTCATGTAACGCCAGACGAAGCGAAAGTTTGGGGTATGGAAGGTGGTAACAAACTAAAAGTATTCGATACTGACTGTGGTAAAGTTGGAATACTTATTTGTTATGATTCTGAGTTTCCAGAGTTAAGTAGATTGTTGGCCGACCAAGGAATGGATATACTATTTGTTCCGTTTTTAACAGATACTCAAAACGGATATTCGCGTGTAAGACATTGTGCTCAAGCCCGTGCTATAGAAAACGAATGTTACGTTGCTATTGCCGGAAGTGTAGGGAATTTACCTAAAGTGCATAACATGGATATTCAATTTGCACAATCTATGGTGTTTACGCCTTGCGATTTTGCTTTTCCAGCTAACGGTATAAAAGCAGAAGCAACACCTAATACAGAAATGATATTAATTGCTGATGTGGATATCGATTTACTCAGAAATCTCAACCAATTTGGTAGTGTTAAAAACCTAAGAGACAGGCGAAAAGACCTTTTCGAATTGAGATTAAAATAATCTTAAATACATTATAAATACCTAAGCATCATATGTTAAAAATATATGGTGCTTTTTTTATTAGACTACTTAAGTTTTACATTAAAATCTATTAACATTACTTTAAGATTGAAATAGGAATGATTTAATTTTTAATAAAGTTTATTATCTTGCACCTCGATTATTAATATTAAGCCAATAGCGTCCTAAACGATTAATCTCTTTTTTAAAAAAGATTGACAGGTGCTGACTTTATTGAATTGCTTGCGCTGAGGGAGGTACTTTTTCTACATAAGTTGAATTTTGTTTTTTTGGTTGGCCTATCGAAAATTTATCGTAAAATTTGAAGAGAAAGTATCGCGAAATTTAAAGCTGTTTGAGCTAAACGTATGTTTCTATATTGTTGATTTTTAGTAGCGAGTTCTTTAAATTTAGATACTGAACAAAAAATTTAGATAAAAGTTCGTAAGCCTAGATTTTTTTAGCTTGGTTTATCCAGAGCGTAGTCGAAGGATCTTTTTATCAATGAAAAAAATGAACATATAATATTATTTAGGACACGATTAATATTAAGGTTCAAATTCTTACAAAAATAGCTTATGATGGAAACATACAAATCTTTAAAATGGTATGCTTTTGCAATACTTTTAAGCCTATCCTTTTTTTCAACTTCCAATACTTATGCCCAAAAAGACACCTTAGTCTTGAATAATAAGGATAAACTTATTGGAGATATTAAAGAAATGAATAAAGGTGTTTTAACTATAGAAACCGATTATAGCGATAGTGATTTTAAAATTAAATGGAAAGATGTAATCTATATTAGTAGTGAACAAACTTATTTATTATCACTTTCAGACGGTAGACGTATAAATAGTACATTACACTCTAAACAAGGTAAAGAAAACATGGTGACTTTAAGTCAAAATGGTAATGAAATAGAGACCAAAATTGAAGATGTCGTTTACATTAAGGCGATTGAAAATAGTTTTTTATCTAGATTAGACGCTAGTTTATCAATAGGTTTCAACATTACAAAAACTAATAATTTAGTACAATTTTCTGTATTAAGTAATGTAGGCTATACCGCAAATAAATGGGGATTTACCGCCGGTATTAACTCGGTAAGAAGTAACCAAGACGATGTAGATGAAACCAAACGTACGGATGGAAATGTTGGTGCTAAATATTTTATGCGTCACGATTGGTTTGCAATTGCAAATGCTACGTTTCTTTCAAACGACGAGCAATTATTGCAACTAAGATCTTCTACTCAAGGAGGTATAGGTAAATATTTTGTACATTCTAATCGTATCTATTTTTCAGCAGGTACAGGTTTCGCATGGACGAACGAGAATTATACAGAACCGACACTTCCTACAAAAAACAGTTTAGAAGCCTTTTTCTCTTTAGGCTTAAATATGTTCGATTTCGATGATTTAAGTCTGTATTCTACTTTTATTGTTTACCCTAGTTTAACGGAAAAAGATCGTATCAGAACAGATTTAAATCTTAACGTAAAATACGATTTACCAATGGATTTCTTTATACAAATTGGCTTAACACACAACTTTGATAGTAAACCTATAGAAAGTGCTGCTAAAGTTGATTATATATTTCAAACAACCTTAGGTTGGTCTCTAGATTAATGTAGTAAATCATCTTCTTTTTCTTCAATTTCACGTGCTTTAGATAATGCTGTTGCTACTAATCCAGCTGGAATGGTAACAATACCTACCCCGATAACTAAAATACAAAATGTAAATATTTTTCCTCCAGTTGTTATTGGGTAAACATCGCCATAACCAACTGTTGTTAGGGTTACTATCGCCCACCATGCACTATGAAAAACAGAAGTAAACACCTCTGGCTGAGCTTCATTTTCAAAGTAATATATTCCTGCAGATGCTAAAAAAACAAATATCCCCGTAACAATTAAAAACAGTATAATTTCTTCGCGTACAATTTTTGCGGCTAAATGAAATCTATGTAGTGCTTTGTTATACCTAATAAGCTTTAATGCTCTAAATATTCTAAACACTCGGAAAGCTCTTAAAGCCCTAAAATCTAAAGTACCTTTTAGATAAAATGGTAAGATTGCCATTAAATCTATAATTCCATAAAAACTAAAAATGTATTTCAGGGGCTTTTCGGCAACATAAATCCTTAATACATATTCAATTGAAAAAACAATAACACAAAAGGTTTCAAAAAAGTCTAGATATTGTTTTGTTTCTGCTGAAATATTAGGCAAGGTTTCTATTGAAAAAGCAACAAGAGAAAACAAAATTAAAATTTGTATCAGATAATCAAATAATTTTCCCTTTTTAGAAGAATTATCCTCAATAATTAATTTTAATTTTTCTCTCATATTTACTTTTAAACGATTGTCCTCTTTTAATATTACATACGTTCTGGAACACTAATACCTAATAAACTAAATGCATTTTTTATTGTTAACGCCACTGTTTGAGACAATTGTACTCTTAATATTTTTTCATTTAATTCGTCTGCACCTAAAATAGAAACATTTTGGTAGAAAGAATTAAACTCTTTTACTAAATCGTAAGTATAATTAGCGATTATTGCAGGACTGTATTGTAATGCAGCTAATTGAATTGTTTCTGGAAATAATTGCAATTGTTTTAATAGCGATTTTTCTTTATCATGTAAGTCAATTTTTGGAGTAGTAACACTATAATCGAAATCTGCTTTTCTAATTATAGATTGAATTCTGGCATATGTATACTGAATAAAAGGTCCTGTATTTCCTTGAAAATCTATAGATTCTTTTGGATCGAATAAAATTCGTTTTTTAGGATCTACTTTTAAAATATAATACTTTAAAGCTCCCAGACCAATTGTACTATACAGCACTTCTTTTTCGTCTTGAGAATACCCATCCAATTTCCCTAATTCTTCAGAAATCTCTCCCGCTGTTTCAGCCATTTCCAAAATTAAATCGTCGGCATCTACAACAGTTCCTTCTCTACTCTTCATTTTTCCGCTAGGTAAATCCACCATTCCATAACTTAAATGAAATAAGTTTTTAGACCATTCGAATCCTAATTTTTGAAGAATTAAAAACAAAACTTTAAAATGATAATCCTGCTCATTACCTACTGTATAAACTAAACCACCAACATTAGGATAGTCCTTTATACGCTGGATGGCAGTTCCAATATCTTGCGTCATGTAAACCGCAGTTCCATCAGAACGTAAAACGATTTTCTCGTCTAAACCTTCTTCTGTTAAATCGCACCAAACAGAACTATCTTCTTTTTGAAAGAAAACACCTATTTTTAAACCTTCGGCAACAAACTCTTTTCCTAATAAATACGTATCACTTTCGTAATAATAACAATCAAAATCGACTCCTAAGTTCTTATAAGACACTTCAAAACCATCGTAAACCCATTGGTTCATCATTTTCCATAAAGACACGACGTCTTCATCTCCAGCTTCCCACTTTAGCAACATGGCCTGAGCTTCTAAAAGAATTGGCGCCTGTTTTTTAGCATCGTCTTCAGAAAGTCCTTCAGCTTTTAAAGCTTCTATTTCCTTCTTATATTCTTGATCGAATTTTACGTAATAATTACCGACTAATTTATCTCCTTTTAAACCTGTACTTTCTGGAGTTTCATCATTACCAAAACGTTTCCAAGCCAGCATACTTTTACAAATATGAATACCACGGTCGTTTATTATCTGTGTTTTGTAGACATTCTTTCCGGAAGCTTTTAAAATTTCAGCAACACTATATCCTAATAAATTATTTCTAACATGGCCAAGATGTAATGGTTTATTCGTGTTTGGCGAAGAATATTCTACCATAACAGCTTTAGCTTTTTCATTTGGTTTTACATAGCCAAAAGTAGCATCGGACTTGATACTATTAAACCAATTCTGATAATAAGAATCTGAAATCACAATATTTAGGAAGCCTTTAACTACATTATATCCAGTAACATCTTCAACTTCTTTAAGTAAATACGCACCAACAGCTTCACCAATTTGCACTGGATTTCCTTTTACAACGCGTAACATAGGAAAAACGACCACAGTAATATCGCCTTCAAACTCTTTACGAGTAGACTGGAATTCTACGGTTTCTAACTCCGCATTATAAATGGATTTTACGGCTTGTTTGACGTGTTGCGACAAAGACTCTTGTATACTCATTACAATTGATTTTATTAAGAGGCCAAAGATACTATTTTTATCACATTAATAGGACGGATTGCAATAGGGATACTTCAATTAAGGTCGGTTAAAGGTTGAGTTTACATTAATCTTTCAAAATAATAAGAGTCAAGTCATTTCTCCTATTAACACGAAAACTCAACCAATAATTTCAGATTTGGGCGTTAAATGTAAATAGTACCCAAATAATCAATATTGTAGTTTTCCTATGATTTCTGTCGTTAGTCGAGAACTTAAATATAATGCGACAACTGCGTCAACATTTTAACTAATAATTTGGTATTAAGGCGCTTAAATTAGATTAATAAAACACATTTAATAACTTTGATATTGTAATGCTATTATTTCAATACATCTTCTTTGTGAGGGAGGAGATTTATCTAACAAACCTAAATTACGTATTTCCTATTATATGGGCTATTTTTTAGCAATAGTATACCATACAATAAGGTTACGACTGTACCTGTATGAATAAGATAATTTTGCTAATTATTCTTTTATTTGTCTCTTCTGGTTATGCACAAACCAAGAGTATAGATAGTTTAACTGTTGAACTAGCGTTTCAGAAAACAGATACTTCAAAAATTTCAACATCTATAAAACTTGTTGGCGAATTATACGAATACAAAGATTATAACCTGGCTTTAAAATATATTCATGAAGCAGACAAATTAGCTTCGAAATTAAATTATACTACGGGTTTAAGCCAAATTGCATATTTAAAAGCATTAATCTACGTCAAGAGAGAAGATTATATTAATGCGATAAATTATTTTTCTGATGCCAAGATTATTTTTAAAACATTGCAGGACACACTGGCTATTGCTCGAATAAATAATCAGGTAGGGTTAATTGAAATTTCACGTGGCTATTACAAACAAGGATTAGAACATACGCTATCTGCAATACAAGAGCTTGAGAAACGCCATTTGGAAAGGGAATTAAAAGAAACTTATTCTGGTTTGGCTACAGCATATTTAAATAATAAAAAATATGACAAAGCTATAGAATTCAATCTGAAACATTTAAAGCTAGAAGAATTAAACGGTGATACAAACACCATTATTCAAATCAATAAAAACTTAGCAAGTCTTTATTCTATTGAAAAAGAACACCGAAAGGCCATTGAATATTACGAACGAATTTTAATGTTTAAAAATGAGAATCAAGACTCAATACGCTCTGAAATTTTACCGAAATTAGGTCAAGAATATTTACAATTTAGAGATTTTGAAAAGGCAGATACATATCTTTCTGAAAGTCTAATTTTAAATAGAAACAATAATAACACCCTGGGTTTAATTGAAAGTTTAAATGCTAGTGGAGAATTAAATCAAAAACAAAATAAAAACCGTTTAGCCGAAAAGCAATTGCTTGAGGCTTTTTCCCTTTTAAAAACAAATACCAATAAGGCTAACGAACTTAAAAATTACTGGCTATTAAAAATAGTAGATTCTACACAAAGAAATTACCAACGTGCATTTATGTGGCAAAATAAATTTCACGCTTTAAAAGACAGCCTGCAACTCGTAGAAAAAGCAAGCGCTTTAGAGAAACGAAATCAGATACAAAGCCTTGAAAACTTTGATACAATTCAAGAAATTTCAAAAGATAATATTTCCCTAGGTTCTTATTCAAAAATGGCAATGTTAGGGGAAACAAAGAAAAAATTCGACAAGCTTAAAATTATAAATTACGCTTTGTTAACTGCTTTTGTAATTGTATCTACCTTTTTAGTTCTAATTTATTTAAACCGAGACAGGCGAGTAAAATACACGCAAGAACTAGAAGCTAAAAACAAAAAAATTGAACTTCAAAATGAAGCTATATTAGAGCAATCGGTACATTTAGAAAAAATTAATCACGCTAAAGACAAATTATTTTCTATAGTCTCTCACGACTTAAAAGATTCATTAACATCTATAAATGGTTTTATCGATTTATTAAAAGACGGTTCATTAACACGTCAAGAATTCGACAGACTAATCCCCGAATTAAGCGAAAACGCAAACAATGCATCTTTGTTATTATTCAATCTTTTAAATTGGTCTAAATCCCAAATGGATGCTTTAGAGCCTAATGCGAGTCTATTTGATATTCGCGATGTTGTTCTTGATAAAATAAAATTAATAGAACACAAACTCATAGATAAACATATAGAGCTTATAGACAATACGCTTCGTGATTTTGTCTATGCCGATTATAGTATGGTAGAAATAATCATACAGAACCTACTTACAAACGCCGTAAAATTTAGTAAAGCAGGCGATAGTATTACCATCTCAAATCATATAAATAATGGCAATACAATAATTAGTATTAAAGACACTGGTGTTGGAATTACTAAAGAAAACTTAGAAAAATTATTTCACTGTAACTCTTTCACTACCATCGGCACAAAAAATGAAAAAGGAACCGGTTTAGGTCTTTCCATTTGCAAAGAATTAGTCGATTTAAATCATGGTAAGATTTGGGTAGAAAGCATTGTAAATTCGGGTAGTACCTTTTACGTAGAATTACCAAAATCAAAATTAGCTAGACCAGAATTAACTTTGGGGTAAAAACACCTCAGCCATCATACATCGGGCACTTCCACCACCACAAGCTTCAATGGTATCTAAAGAACTATGCACAATTTTGCAATGTTTAGTAATACTCTCAATTTGTGATACTGTTAAAGATTGATATGCAGAACTACTCATAATTAAAAACAATTCGTCGTTAGCGCCTTTTACCTGAAGCATATTTCCTGCAAAATACTGCACTTGAGATTCTGTAATTGAAATAACCATTTTTCCGCTTTCCTTTAAATGCTGTACAACTTGTTTACGTTCTTTTTTATCATCTATACAGTCTAAACAAATAACAGCAAAAGTCTCAGCCAAACACATCATAACATTAGTATGATAAATGGCTTTTCTTTCACCATCTACTGTTTGATTAGCTGTAAAAACGACAGGAAAACAATCAAAATCTTCGCAGAATTCTATAAACAAATCTTCGTCTGCTCTAGCAGATAAAGCACAATATGCTTTCCCATTTACGCGGTCTAACAATACACTTCCTGTACCTTCTAGAAATACACCTTCGTCTTCTGCACTGGTGTAATCTAAAACATCGCTAATAACAAAACCTTCATCTTCTAACACATCCAAAACATCTTCACGACGCTCAAAACGTCTATTTTCTGCAAACATAGGATATAACCCCACAGTTCCATTTTCATGAAAAGAAATCCAGTTATTTGGAAAAATCGAATCTGGAGTATCTGCATCTTCAGAATCATTAACTACAATAACCTGCACACCAATAGTTCTTAATTTCTCGACATAAGCATCAAATTCCTGTTGGGCTTTTGCATTTACCGTTTGTGGCAAAACACCTTCTATTGCTCTTTGATAATAATTATTAACTGCTGTCTGTTCGTTCATCCTGAAATTAATTGGACGAATCATTAAAATGGTATTTGTAGTTTGCTGCATGGTTGAAGAAAATTTCGAGTAAAATTAATCTTTTTTATAATATGAAAAACTTGAATTTTATTTCGAGTCTTGAATTAATGAAATTAACTGATTCATATTATCAAATTCTAAAGTTGGGTAACCTTTTAATTGATTATGGATATCGTCTGCGGTATAACCAAACACATCAAATCCGCCAGCCAATGCTGCTGTAACACCAGAATAACTATCTTCTATTACGAGACATTCTTCAGGTTTAAATCCCATAGTTTCTGCTGCCCATAAAAAAACGGCTGGATCTGGTTTCCATTTCTGGATAGTATAACAACTAAACAATCTACCTTCAAACATATCCAACAAACCGGTTAATTCTAAATTTAATCGCATTTTAGATTCAAGAGCACTTGATGCGACACAAAACGGTAAATCTAATTGCTCGAGCATCTCTTTCACACCATTAATAGGCTTTATATGAGCTTTAAAAGCTTCGAAACTTAATCTTCTATATTCTGTTTCAAAATTATCAGGTAAGGACTTATCTATTAAAGATTCTATTTTTTCTATACAAGTAGTCATAGAACATCCTTTAAATATTTTTATAGCTGAATTTAGATCCAAATTTGCACCATTTTGATTGGCTAAATCTGTCAAAACTCCGTTGCTTAACGCTTCACTATCTACGAGTACGCCATCGCAATCGAAAATCACACATTTATATTTACTCATAATTAAGGTGTAGTAGATGATACTTGTAATACTTTTCCGTTGTAAAACGCATTACTTGTTAATGAAAAATTGAAAATATAATTTGCCATCGCTTCTGCAGTAGTTGGGGCTATATAGCCCGGAAAAGCTTCTTCCAGCATTTCTGTTTGTACAGCTCCTAAAGCCAACACATTGAAGGCTATTCCAGATTCTTTATATTCTTCAGCAAGTAATTCCGACAATGTGATTACAGCGCCTTTGCTAGAACTATAAGCAGCTAGGCCTGGGAATTTCATACTGCCTTGAATACCACCCATAGAACTAATTGAGACCATATGGCTACCTTTTATCATAAACGGAAGCACCGTTTGGGTTAATTGGGCTACCCCAAAAACATTAGTATTATATACTGTTTGAAAATCGGCTTTTGTTAATTCTGAAAAAGGCTTATTAACAAGTGATCCTGCATTATGAATTAAAATATCGACCTGTCTCCAATTTGCTTTTACAAAAGCATTCACTTTTTCAAAATCTGTATCTTCTTCTAAGTTGAAACAAAAAGTAGTGACGTTTTTTAATTTTAAATCGGAAACTGGTTTGTTGTTTCTTGATAAAGCTAAAACTTGATGTCCTGCTTCTGCAAAACATTTCACTAATTCTATACCAATTCCACGACTTGTTCCTGTTATAATAACATTTTTCATAATGTAAGCGTAAATTTTATTTTCAAAATAATTTGAATAACAAATATACTTGACCCTATTGAATTGACATCAGTTTTAATAAGACTTTATCTGTTTTAAAATGAAATTTTAGCGCATAAAAAAAGCCATCACAAGGATGGCTTTTTTTGAATATGTTTTAATTTCGATTATAATAACATCGAAATTGGGTTTTCAATAAATCCTTTTAATGTTTGAAGGAATTGCGCTCCAGTAGCACCATCAATCGTTCTGTGATCGGCAGCTAAACAAAGCTTCATAGTATTACCAACTACAATCGCACCATCTTTAACAACTGGCTTTTGAACAATTGCTCCCACAGAAAGAATTGCTGAGTTAGGTTGGTTAATAATAGATGTAAATGTCTCTATTCCAAACATACCTAAGTTAGAGATAGTAAATGTACTACCTTCCATTTCTTCAAGTGATAATTTCTTAGTTTTAGCTTTGATAGCGTAATCTTTAACAGCAGCACCGATTTGAGTCAACTTGCGTTGATCTGCAAATTTAACAACTGGTACTAGAAGACCATCTTCAACAGCAACCGCTACACCAATGTGTACGTGGTTGTTTAATCTCATTTTGTCGTCAAACCATTGAGAATTTACTTGAGGATGTAACTTTAAGGCCATTGCACAAGCTTTAACAACGATATC
Organism: Formosa sejongensis; assembly: GCF_033447105.1. Taxonomy (NCBI): domain Bacteria; kingdom Pseudomonadati; phylum Bacteroidota; class Flavobacteriia; order Flavobacteriales; family Flavobacteriaceae; genus Formosa; species Formosa sejongensis. The sequence continues at coordinate 29,784 of NZ_JAWQUN010000024.1, read as the reverse complement.
GTTAAAAGAAACTTTAGTATCAGGAACAGCGTTTACTTCCTTACGGAATGCAATCGCATTATCCATATCAAACTCAACATTTAAGTAATAGTGAGGTGCAGTAAATTTAGATTTTGCTAAATTTTTAGCAATCGCTTTACGCATGTTAGAGTTTTTAATTTCTTCAAAACTCTCTTCTGATGCTGGTGCAGCAGTTCCGGCAGCGGCGGCAGGTGCAGCAGCTTTAGGTACAAAGTTTTCAACATCACGTTTAATAACACGTCCGCTTTCTCCTGATCCAGGAATATCTGCGATATTAAATCCTTTTTCGTCTGCAATTTTCTTAGCTAATGGAGACACGAATAAACGTCCACCATCGCTTGTTACTTTAGGAGTTGCTACAGGTGCAGCAGCTTTAGCAGCAGGAGCGGCTTTTGGAGCCTCTGCTTTTGGAGCGGCAGCCTTAGGTGCTTCTGCCTTAGCGGCAGGAGCTGCAGCAGCACCAAAATTACTAGCGATAGCAGATACATCTGTTCCTGCAGGGCCAATAATTGCTAATAATGCATCTACTTTAGCAGATTCACCTTCTTTTAATCCAATATATAATAAAGTTCCTGCATTGAATGATTCGAACTCCATAGTGGCTTTATCCGTCTCAATTTCAGCAAGGATATCTCCTTCTTCTATATTATCACCAATTTTTTTCAACCAGGTAGCAACAGTACCTTCTTCCATAGTATCACTTAAACGTGGCATAGTAACCACGATAACACCTTCTGGAATTTCAGCACTTGCAGCGGCCTCAGCAGGAGCTTCGGCAACTGGAGCTTCAGTTGTAGTTTCTTCAGCAGCAGGTGCTCCTCCTCCACTAACTAGTGCAGAAATATCTTCACCTTCTTCACCAATGATAGCAAGTAATTCGTCTACTTTTGTAGTTTCACCTTCTTGTACACCGATGTAAAGTAAAGTACCCTCATGGAATGATTCAAATTCCATAGTTGCTTTATCTGTTTCGATTTCAGCAAGGATATCACCTTCAGTTATTTTATCTCCAACTTTTTTCAACCACGCTGCAACGGTACCCTCTTCCATGGTATCGCTTAAACGAGGCATATTAATAATTTCAGCCATAGCTTATAATTTATGTTGTAAAAATGGGTAATCTTCTTGTTCGTATACAACGTCGTACATCACGCTCTTATCTGGGTATGGAGATTCGTCTGCAAATTTTTCGCATTCAAGAACACGTTTTTTAATATCTGCATCAATCTTTTTAAGATCTGCTTCTGAAGCGTATTTTTTGTCAAGAATAATGTCTTTTACTTGTGTAATAGGATCAATTTTCTTGTATTCTTCTACTTCAGCTTTTGTACGGTAATGTTGTGCATCACTCATTGAGTGACCTCTATAGCGGTACGTTTTTAATTCTAAGAATGTTGGTCCACCTCCTTTACGAGCTCTCTGAATAGCTTCTTCGAAAGCTTCAGCAACTTTTACAGGATTCATTCCATCTACAGGTCCACAAGGCATTTCGTAACCTAAACCTAGTTTCCAAAGTTCTTCGTGGTTAGCTGTACGCTTAACTGAAGTTCCCATAGCATAACCATTGTTTTCACAAACGAAAACAACTGGTAAATTCCATAACATAGCTAAATTGAATGTTTCGTGAAGTGACCCTTGACGAGCAGCACCATCTCCAAAACAACAAAGTGTAACCGCATCGCTACCGTGATATTTATCACCAAAAGCAAGACCAGCACCTAAAGGAATTTGACCTCCTACAATACCATGACCACCATAAAAACGGTGCTCTTTAGAAAAAATGTGCATTGAACCACCAAGTCCTTGAGAAGTCCCTGTTGCTTTTCCGAACAATTCTGCCATAACACGCTTAGGATCCACGCCCATACCTATTGGCTGTACGTGATTTCGATATGCGGTTATCATTTTATCCTTAGTCAAGTCCATAGCATGTAAAGCACCTGCTAATATGGCTTCTTGACCATTGTATAAATGTAGAAATCCTCTTACTTTTTGTTGAATGTATACTGCAGCAAGTTTATCTTCAAACTTTCTCCAAAACAACATGTCTTCATACCATTTAATGTATGTTTCCTTTGTGATTTTTTGCATGAGTAGCGTTAATTTAAAAACGAGAAACAAAAGTAACACATTCGTGGTTAACCAAAAAGCTGATTCTCGTAAAAATTATATAAAATATTTATAATACTGTTTTTTCAAAGACGAAAGGCAATAAATTTGACAATGATTTAGATCGCATGACCTCCCCAAACTCTCCCATAAAATAAATATCTATAGGACAATCTTGTTTCACCTCGTATTCTGCTATCGCTTGCCTACACGCTCCACAAGGTGGTATAGGCGAAGTTGTTTTATTTTTTATAGAGCCTGCAATTAATGCCATGCGCACGATTTTAGCGTCTGGAAACTGAGACCCAGCATAATAAATTGCTGTACGTTCTGCACATAAGCCAGATGGATAGGATGCATTTTCCTGATTATTACCAGTAACAATCTCGCCATTGTCTAATAAAATAGCTGCGCCAACTAAAAAATTTGAATACGGAGCATAAGCACGCAAGCGCGCTTTGACAGCATGTGTCATTAATTCTGAAACATCTTTTGGTAGTTCGTTTACATCTTCGTAAACCTCAAAGTGTGCTTCTGTTTTTATTGTTTTCATTAAAAAAACATATTAAGTTCTTCTTTCTAAAGATATAAAACTATTTAAAACAAAAAAACTATTGCGATGTGCAATAGTTTTTTATAATATTTTATTTAAAATGCAATTCTAGTATTCTGTATACGTTCCTGCTCCTAAGTTAAACGTTAAAGAAAAACGCAATGTATTTTCTAAAGGACTCTGTACTTTTGATGTTGAGAATAAATATGATAAATCGATAGCTATAACATTATATTTAAATCCTGCACCTAGAGCCATAAACTGTCTTGCACCTTTCTCTTCACTCTCGTGAAAATACCCAACTCTAAAACCAAAAGAATCCTGATACATATATTCTGCACCTAAAGCCCAAGTAAATTCTTGCATTTCTTCTGAAAAACCTCCTGGAGCATCTCCAAACGATTGAAACATTCCTGATAAGAAAGCAACATCATCCGATTGTCCTTCGTAAATAAGATCATAATCTCCAGTTCCATTTGTATAATCTCCTAAGACATCAATATCTTCGTCATATACACCATTACCATTAACGTCCTCATATTCTGTTTCTCTCCCCATAACTGGCGGTGTTGGCACTAATAATTTAGTCACTTCTCCAGTAATAGCTATTTTATTATATTCATCTAATATAAAATCGAAACCTCCTCCTAAACGTAACGTTGTTGGTTGAAAATTTTCTACTCCTGCTTCATCATATTTAAATTTAGGCCCAATGTTTTGAATGGCAAATCCACCTCTCCAACGACCGTTAAAATCGCTATAGGCCTCCTCTTCACTTTGGTAATACCCACCAATATCAACTCCGAAGGTACTTGCTGCAGAAGCATCTACATTACCTACATTTAATCTTAAATCTGAACGGTTATATCTCCCTGCTACACCCATTGAAAAATGATCACCCAGTCTTAGGTTATAAGATACGTCTACCGCTAACTCATATGGTTTTACGGTAAATGGATCTTGGTATTCATCTTCAACAAATTCTATCTCTCCTAAAGAAAAATATCTAAAACTTGCTGCAAACGCACTTCTTTCGTTTAAACGGTTAAAATATGTTAAACCCCCTAAGAAGATATCATTCACTAATCCGCTTAAATATGGGGTATAACTCATGGCTATACCTTGTTTAGTCTCTGAAAACGCATATTTAGCAGAGTTCCACTGTTGTGAAAATCCATCTACAGAGGTTGCAACCCCCATATCTCCCAAAGAACCAGCTCTGGCATCTGCTGCGATTTGTAAAAATGGCATTCCTGTTGTAATAACTCTTGAATCTTGCGGGTTTGCAATTATGGTTGTAGGATTATCTTGAGCATAAGTATTAATGGCCAGTAACGCCAAAAGTATTGCTAATATTGATTTTTTCATCTAATTAATTTATTTTACAAATATATATGTTTATTATAGGATAACAAGTTTCTCAATTTCTTCAACCGTTTTATTGAGTGATACAGACTTCACTTTAAGTTTATAAACATAAACGCCTTTTCCTATTTTATCACCAAAATCATCTCTTCCGTCCCAAACTATATCTCTAGACAACGATGATGATCCACCATTAGCTAACACATTTGTTTGCCCATTAATTGTTCTTACCAACTTACCCGAGACGGTAAAGATTTGTATAGAAACGTCTAAAGGACCCGAACTATTGTGGTTAAACCAAAATTCTGTGTAATTTACAAACGGATTTGGGTAATTTAAAACATTTGAAATCACTAAACTTTCATTTTCGTCATATACTACAAACTGAATTTCGGAAACTGATGAATTATTATATACATCCCAAGCTTTAACACTTAATGTATGTAATCCTGGCTCTAAATCTCTGAAAGGATATGTTACTACACCTCGCTGATAATCATCTATTTCTGTCTGATAATAATCGTTTAAAACATACGGATTAGTTTCGTCTCCATCTATAATCGCGACAATATCATGACCGATCCCACTAGCTGTATTTATACCATTTTCATCTTCTAATTTTACTAATAATGATGGTGATTCGTTTGTAATACCACCTGTAACAAAATTTTCATCGTTCATAAATAAATTTACCACAGGTCCAATATTATCTTCAGCAGCATTCTCATTTATTCCACCAACTTTTATTAAATTATTTGCCCCCGTTTGATCTTCCAACGGGTTTTCTGATTTCGAATAAAAACTAACACGACCATCACCTACAGGAATTCCTATATCCCTAGGTACCACAAAATCGAATTTAAATTTTCCAGCGCTAACCGTAGCTTGGCCTCTAAAAATAATTTCGCCTAAAGTAGTAAAATCCATCCTATACACTTCATTTCCAACTACAGTTCCATCGTTTCCAAGTGTTGTTCTTTCAATTTCTTTATCATATATGGTCGAAGCTAAAATACCATTATAATCTGTTATCAGATTACCCAGTTCATTTACAACTTCGCCAGATAAAGAAACATGACCTAATGCCTTTAATTGATCTATAGGTTCTCCCGTACTGAAGTCTGTAGCTCCTGTAAGTATAATATTAGGTTTCGGAATTGCTAACTTCATAGCTGGATCTCCTATATAAAACACCAAATACTTTTGTGAACTGGTAGAAGTCGTTCCCGGCTTGATTTTTGTTAAACGTAAAGCTTCAGCCATTGATGGATATTCGTTATTAGTACTTCCTGTATTATAAGAAAATAAATATTCACTCAGAACGGTATTAAAAGCGATCCCATTATTAACATAAATTTCTCTGGTAGTTGTAAGTAAACTGATAGCCCCTCCGTTTGGATTCCAAAACGTTACTTCTCCTGCTGTTTCTCGTGCAGGATTATCGAAACGTGTAAACTCGCATGTTACTGTAACAAAGCAATTCATTTTATATTCATTTGTTAACCCCGAGGCATCTGTTTTTACATAAATACGTTCGTGCGCCAAACCATCTTCACCACCATGTCCAAAATAATTAACTAATAAAGCTCCCGTTTGCATAGCAGTAACCATAGATTCGTTAACTTCTGGATAACGATTCCCCCCTGCAGACGACTCTTGTTTATAGGCATCGGAATGTATTTTTGTAACATTAATAAAAAGGTTTTCTGCTGAAATTGAATCGGCAATTTTATCTGTAGTTTGTTCTAAAATCACTTCCCAAGATTCATCTACATCATCAGAAACCATAACCACGCTATTTCTCCAACTTCCATAAGATTTATCATCATAATAACGCTCAATTTTATCAACCATTTGCGCTACCTGACTAGGATTATCTGCTACAATTCGTCCTATTGCGATATCTAACAAATTTGAAGTACTCATATCCCCCTCATTGTCTCCCATCATACCATAAAAGTCGTCAGACACATAAGAGTTCGTTAAGCTAAAACTATTATATGCATTCCATGAAGGCACATAATTTGTATTATTAGAAATTCTATTTTTATAATCGTAGGAGCAATCTCCAAACATGCATAAATATTTTATCTGCTTATCTGTTGTACTTGCATTATCGTAAACATATTTCACAAAATTACGAATGGCCGCTATATCTTGATTCCCTGTACTAAACTCATTATAAATAGCATTTAAGGTTACCACTTTTACATTTAGCCCATATTGTACTTTATTAATTTCTGCCAAGCGAACAGCCTGAGCATAAAAATTAGTTGGAGTTACAATTACATAGTCTACATCTTGAAACTCACCATTTTCATCTAAAAAAATAGTTCCTTTTAAATCTTGATTTTCTATTCTTGTGTTTGATTCACGTTTAGGCGTATAGTAATCTGAAGACGTTACAGCTACAAAAGTTTCTATTTGCCCTGCTGGACGCTTAAAACTAATATTAGATTCGGAAGTTGAGTTTAATAAATTTGAAACAGAAAAAGGATTACTAACATTCCATATTTCTGAAACTTTTGATGTTTCTGAAACGCGATATTCTACAATCCCACTACTTGATCCTACCTTATTATTATAGAAGCCAAACTGGTCTCCATAAAAGCGCAATGCACGTGTAGCTTCTAGAGATATATAATCTATATATCCCAAAGCACTCGGATTACCCTGTTTATTGTACGTTAAACTTACCGTGATTTCTGAACTATTACTCAGAACACTTTTATTCATAAAAGCATCACGCGCTAATGTCTCTCCACTTACACCAGATAAGTTTAAAACACCCTGAGAAACACCATTAACCGAGACATCGAAAGCTGAAGAACTATCTGAAGTTGAAGCAGCGATTGCTCTAAATGCCATAGGTTCTGTAGTAATAATGTCTGGCACTTCAAATTTAAACGACTTTTGTAAGGACACATCAAACCGATCTCCAAACCAACGCCTACCTACTTGCACCAAATTATACTCGTCTGTCTCATGAAATAAATAGGTTTGATGTGTATCTATAACCAAATTTGCAGGACTTTCTAAACTCACAAAAGGCTGAATACGTTTTCCGTCACTACCACTAACTTGTAAAAAATAAGATGTTTGCGTGGTATAACAATTTATGTTGGTATTACTCTCTGCATTATATTCATTCGGACCAATACCATAAAACAAAATATAATCATTGTCATCAAAAGAGCCATCTTCTTCGCCAACCACTTTTATTGCGTTTTCCTGAATATCATAATATTGAGTAGCATCATTACTATAAGGAATCATACTTCCTCCATTTCCAAAAACCTTAAGTTGTTTCGGATTTACACTATTTACATTTACACCTAATCCTTCTAAAAACGACTTCGATAATTTATAAACTCCTGTTGTATCTATATAAAACTGAAACCACTCTCCAGTTTTTAATGCAGAACTATATATGCCACTATCCGATAAAGACACGCGATTATTAGCACGTCCAACAACAGACGTTGAATACACCAAATTAAAAGACGTTATTTTTTTAAATGAATTTTCACTGTCCTTAATAATAGGAGACACTTCTAAAAACCCATAAGTTTTAGATCTTGCAACAGATTTATGAAGCTGAAATTGTAATTGATTTGGAATTGTAGAAACATCTAACCCCTTTAATTCTGATTTCGAAATTGAAGCATATGTAACATTCTCTAATCGCGCAGATTCTTCATTTAAAGACGAATTTAATTCCCATTGCGAAACAAATTTTAAACCTGTTTCTGAGTCATAACTAAAGTTGTCTGAGTTAAAACTAGGCACTTGTATAGAAAAACTCCCTGTAGAAATAGTCTGAGAACCATCCCAATTAATTTGAAATTGTTTTTGCTGAGAATACCCTACAAACGAGAGTAATAAAAGTAGTAAAACGACTGTTTTTTTCATTATTAGAATAACGTTTAACATAGGATCTTAGTATAAAAACCAAGTTTTTTTCACAATTGAGTCAAAAGTACGATAATATTTTATGAATAATACCGTTATTACAAACATCAAATTATGAGAGAAATTGGGTAAATCATCGGTATAATGAATAAAAAATAGGGTGAAATACACATTTTTTTAATTCAAATTTGATAAAATCACTTGTAGTATAAGGTTAAATTCTTATATTGCGGCACCAAATATAACATTTGCTTACTTAAAAGTATGGATATGAAAAACATAGTAACTGTAAAAGGCCTGTTAATAGTAACACTCGCTTTAGCCGCTATTAGCTGTAAAAATTCTGGTTCGAAAAATAGTTCGAAAGCAACCGGATGGGAAATAAATTCAAAAGAAGGAGGTTTCCAATACAACACTCAATACACGGAACAAGAAACAGCACCGGGTCTGGTGTTTATTGAAGGAGGAACTTTCACAAAAGGTCAAGTTCAAGACGATGTTATGCACGATTGGAATAATGCTCCAACACAACAGCACGTACAGTCTTTTTATATGGACGAAACCGAAGTAACAAATATTATGTATCTAGAATATTTAGATTACATAAAAAGCACATACCCACCGTCGCAAGATGGATTTAGAGCTATTTATAACGGTGCTCTACCAGACACTTTAGTTTGGAGAAACCGTTTAGGTTATAACGAAGTTATGACTGATAATTATTTACGTCACCCAGCGTATGCAGAATACCCTGTTGTTGGTGTAAGCTGGATTCAAGCTGTTGAATTCTCAAAATGGAGAACAGACCGTGTAAATGAACACAACCTTGTAAAAGCAGGTTACTTAGACAAAAAAGGACTTCTTTCTGACGTTACTGCTTCTTCAAACTTTAGTACCGATGCCTATATTAATGCACCATCGCAAACTTTCTCTGGTAACGAAGAGATTAAAACAAACAGTAAAAACGGCGCTACTAGAACAGATGCCGATGGTAACGAAACAAATATTTATGCCACTAGAGAAACAGGTGTACTTTCACCACAATACAGACTTCCTACTGAAACAGAATGGGAATATGCAGCTCTAGGTCTTTCAGAAGTAAGAGAATTTAACGTATATAGAGGTAGAAAAAAATACCCTTGGGATGGCCAATACACACGCTCTACTAACCGTAGAACTTTAGGTGACCAAAAAGCCAACTTCAAACAAGGAAAAGGAGATTACGGTGGAATCGCAGGATGGTCTGACGATAATGCAGATATTACTGCCGAAGTAAAATCTTACAAACCGAACGCGAATGGTCTTTATGATATGGCTGGAAACGTTGCAGAATGGGTTGCAGATGTATATCGCCCAATTGTAGACGACGATTTTAACGACTTTAACTACTACCGTGGTAACGTTTACACTAAAAATGCAATAAACGAAGATGGTACTGTAAAAATTGTAACTACAGACGATATTGTTTACGACACTTTAAGTAACGGAAAAATTGTAGCTAGAAATTTACCTGGTGATATTTTACAAGTTCCTATCGATGAAAACGAAACGTATTTAAGATCTAATTTCGATTCTAGTGACAACCGTGACTTTAGAGATGGAGACAAACGTTCTTCACGTTATTACGCAGACAACTTTGACGATAATGGAGAAGATGCTACTACAAAAGATAAAATGTATCATTCTCCTAAAAACACAATTACTAGAGACTCTGCTGGTAATATCATTAGAGAATATGACAAATCTAACAACAAAACATCTTTAATTAGCGACGAAGTTCGTGTTTACAAAGGTGGATCTTGGAAAGATAGAGAATACTGGTTAGACCCAGCACAAAGACGTTATTTCCCTCAAGATATGGCAACAGATTTTATTGGCTTTAGATGTGCAATGTCTAGAGTAGGTTCTAAAACAAAAACGAACGCCAAGACAAGAAATTAACAAAAAAATATATTATTTTTAAAAAAGTCCTAACCTCGCGTTAGGACTTTTTTTATACATTTATATTATGAAAATATCAGATTTACACACTCTATTTTTAAACTGTAATACCATATGTACAGATACAAGATCGGTAAAGGAAAATGATTTGTTTTTTGCTTTAAAAGGCGACCAGTTTAACGGAAACGTATTTGTTGCAAAAGCTTTAGAGTCAGGAGCAAAATATGCTGTAATAGACGAACAAGATTATCATATTGAAGGCAAAACCCTTCTAGTGAAAGATGTTCTGGAAACACTTCAAAGTCTAGCCGGATATCATCGCGACTATTTAAACATCCCCATAATCGCACTTACAGGTAGTAACGGAAAAACAACAACCAAAGAACTTATAAACGCTGTATTATCACAAAAATATGCAACCACAGCAACTGTCGGGAATTTTAACAATCATATTGGTGTCCCGTTAACATTACTTACCATGAATTCTAATACAGAAATTGGTATTGTTGAAATGGGTGCAAATCATTTAAAAGAAATTGAATTCCTTTGCGCTATAGCAAAACCTAATTTTGGATACATTACCAACTTCGGCAAAGCACATTTAGAAGGTTTTGGAAGCATTCAAGGTGTTATACAAGGCAAATCAGAATTATATACCTTTCTTAAAGAAACGCAAGGACTTGCTTTTATAAACAACAAGGACAGCAAACAAATAGATTTAACTTCAGATCTGATAACTATTGCTTTTGGAGATCATACTGTAGAAGCAAAAACGACTATAAACTTAGAAGATGCAGATCCTTTTGTTAGTGTTGAGTTCAACACAATGCACATACAAAGTCAACTAATAGGAACTTATAATTTTACAAATATTTCTGCTGCCATTACTATTGGAACCTATTTTGAAGTAGAAGATAAAAACATTAAAATAGCTATTGAAGGCTATACGCCAACAAATAACCGTTCACAAATCATTACGAAAGGAAGTCATAAAATTATTTTAGATGCTTATAATGCAAATCCTACAAGTATGAAAGCGGCTTTAGAAAGTTTTCATGTACTGAAAGACTCTAATAAAATAGCGATTATTGGTGATATGTTTGAATTAGGCGAAGATGCATTAAAAGAACATCAATCTATTGTTGACTTAGTATCAACTTTAAATATAAATCAAGTTATTCTTATTGGAAAATTATTTAAAACTACTAAAACGGTATCTGAACACATAAAATCTTTCGACTCTTTTGAAACTTTTAAGGAGACTTTAAATCAACTTAACATTAGCCATGCTACTTTGCTTATAAAAGCCTCACGAGGTATGAAATTAGAGCGCATCCTCGATTTAATATAGAATTACTTTAAAATGATTGCAAACGAAAAAAGCTTCTCAAAATTTGAGAAGCTTTTTTATTTGCTTGTGGGCGCAGAGGGATTCGAACCCCCGACCCCTTGGGTGTAAACCAAGTGCTCTGAACCAACTGAGCTATGCGCCCTAATATTTTATTAGGTATTCCAATACATTTGATTTTTTACTACCCTAAAAAATCATAAAAAAACTTCTCAAATCTAGAAGCTGTTGTGGGCGCAGAGGGATTCGAACCCCCGACCCCTTGGGTGTAAACCAAGTGCTCTGAACCAACTGAGCTATGCGCCCTAATTATTAGGTGTGCAAATATACACCTGTTTTTGATACTACAAAAACTTTTTTTTATTTTTTTTCAAATTATTTCTGCGACAACAAAAGTACTACCTCCAATATAAATAAAGTCATCGGCCTCGGCATTATTTAACGCATTTTTATACGCCTCATTTACAGATTCATAAACAGCCCCTATAAATCCATCGGCACTAAAATAAGCTTGCAAATCTTCTGCAGGCATACCTCTAGGCACATCGGGTTTACAAAAATAATACGTTGCGTTTTTAGGTAATAATGGTAAAATAGAGGAAACATCCTTATCATTTACAACTCCAAAGACCATATGTAAACGTTTAAAAGTTTCTAATTGCAACTGTTTCATAACCTCTAGCAACCCTTCTTTATTATGACCTGTATCGCAAACCACCTTCGGATGTTCTTGTAAAATTTGCCAACGCCCTTGTAATCCTGTATTTTTCATTACGTTTAGCAATCCGGTTTTGACTTGTGTTTCTGAAATAGAATAGCCTAAAAGTTTTAATTCCTTAGCCGTTTGCAATACCGTCTTAATATTCTTTGTTTGATAAATCCCTTTTAAATCACTTGGAAAAGTTTCACGAATCGTTTGATCTGCAAACGTAATTTTAGAATTTAGTTTTTCAGCAATAGTATTAAAAATCACTTCAGTTTCCTTTTGAGTTTCACCAATGACAACAGGAACTTCAACCTTGATAATTCCACCTTTTTCTGAAGCAATCTCAGCCAATGTCGTTCCTAAAAACTGAGTATGATCTAATCCAATATTTGTAATTACGGAAACTTCTGGGGTTATTATATTTGTAGAATCTAACCGACCTCCTAAACCAACTTCAATTACAGCGATATCCACTTGTTCTTTATTGAAGTAATCGAAGGCCATACCGACTGTCATTTCAAAAAAAGACAGTTTCTTCTGAGTTAGAAATGATTTATTTGAAGTGATAAAATCGACAACGAATGCTTCTGAAATCTCTTTCCCGTTAATACGAATACGTTCTCGAAAATCTTTTAAATGTGGTGATGTGTACAACCCCACTTTATAACCTGATTCTTGAAGAATGGAGGCCAACATATGGCTAGTAGACCCTTTACCATTGGTTCCTGCAACATGAATAGATTTAAAGCCTTTTTCAGGATGATTTAAATATTCGGCTAATTCTATGGTATTGGTAAGATCTTTTTTAAACGCCGATTGCCCTTGGCGCTGATACATAGGAAGTTGAGAAAACATCCAATCAACAGTTTCTTGATACGTCATAATTTACTGACCTAAACTAAAATTGATACTTACAAACCCTATTTGTCTTGTAGGTGCATTGGGATCTGGTCTCCAATGGTGAGACATTGCTATTTTTTTTGCAGGTTCTAATAAACATGGACTATTATTTTCTGTACCTTTTACTCCTGGCTCTGCTTTAGTGACTTGCCCCTGTTGGTTAACTTCAATACGAACAACAACCAAACCAGATTCGTTACAATTCTGCTTTACCGTATCAAAAGTTGCTTTTCCTCTTCCGTTTAATCCATATCCAACACCTCCACTACCCGATCCTGAACCACCAAAATAACTAGCTGCGTATGGATCCCCATCTGGCTGACCTTTATCTCCTGCTTTATCATCGTTACCTTCACTGCCTTTTGCTGTTCCTTCAGATTTAATTACACCTGCCATTATGCCATCTAAAACCTTTTTCTTCTCAGCTTTCTCACGTTGTTCTTTAGCAACCTGTTCTGCTTCTGCTTTGGCTTTAGCATCTGCCTGAGCTTTTGCTTTATTTTCGGAGTCTTTCTTAGCTTTTGATTCTGCTTCTTTTTGTTTTTTTATGGCTACAGCTTCAGAATTATCTTCGCTAAGTACATTTTCTTTTACCTGAGACGCTTCTGCAGGAGCAGGTTTAACCGGTTCTGGTTCTGTAACTTCTTCGGGCACTTTATTTACATTAACGGGTTCTGACTTTATAGGTTCGTTAGGTTGCACATTTCCGCTTCCAAAATCTGTAGTTCCAAAATTTACTGCAACACCATATTCTTCAGGAGGATCCATATAGGGAGGTCCCATAACAAACATCAACAACACTATAATCAAACTAATTAATAGCGTGATTGTTGCAGAATTACGTTCATGTTTTGTTTCTAAATACTTCATATTAGTCATTTGGACGCACTGCCAAAATCACTTTAAATTTATTTCTATTCGCTATATCCATAACTTTCACAACATATTCTACAGGAACAGACTGCTCTGCACGTAATACGATTGTAGGTTTATCTTGATTAGCCAAAGCATTTTTAATTTCGTATTCCAAAACACTTTCACCAACACGTTTTTGATCGATATAAAACGTTAAATCCTTTTTAATGCTAATGGCTATAGTTTGCTTATTTTCTGTAGTACCACTCGCTTTTGGAAGTAAAATATCGATTGCACTTGTAGTAACCAAAGTCGATGCTAACATAAAAAAGATAAGTAGCAAGAATACAATATCTGTCATAGACGACATATTGAATTCTGGTGTTACTTTATTTCGTCCTCTTAGATTCATATTAAATTGGCTCGTTTAAGTGATCTAAAAATTCTAAAGAATTAGATTCCATTTGATAGACTACTTTATCCGTTCTTACCACCAAATGGTTATAAGTAACATAAGCCACAATACCAACAATTAGACCTCCTACTGTTGTTGTCATGGCAGTATAAAGTCCGTCGGCTAATAATTTAATATCGATTTGTCCACCAGAATTGGCAATTTCAAAAATAGAAAGAATCATCCCGATTACGGTTCCTAAGAACCCAATCATAGGTGCTGCACCAGAAATTGTAGCGAGAACACTTACATTCCGTTCTAAACCATAAACTTCTAAACGGCCAGCATTTTCAATTGCAGTATTTATATCTTCTAAAGGCTTTCCTATTCTAGAAATTCCTTTTCCGATTAATCGAGATACCGGAGTATTTTGTTGAGCACATAAGGTTTGAGCAGAATCTATCTTACCATTGGTAACATGATCTTTGATTTCGTTCATAAAGTTCCTATCTATTTGCGAGGCGGCTTTAATAGCAAATAAGCGTTCAAAATAGATATAGAGTGCTACAATTAATAGAATAAAAAGTATTCCAATAATAAATTGTCCAGCGACTCCTCCGCTGCTAATTAATTCAATAATTGAAAGTGTTTTTTTAACAGGTTCTGCATCTGTTAAAACTTCAACTCCTTCTGTAGGGTTTTGAAAAAGGGCGTATAACATAAGTTTATTTAATAGTTTACTTGATAATTTATATAACGTTTAATTCTTTGCTTAAGTATATTTAAAATAAGGATCTTTTTAACCTTCGTCTTTACCTAAATATTAGACAAAAATATCAATTTTATTCATCCCACATAATATAACAATACAACTATATTCAGATTCGGCTTAACAGCTTATAAAAACAAGTTAAGTCGAGAACTATTATCATTTAATAATTGCATTTTCTATTCGTATTTAATTAGATAAGTTGACTTAAAGCGATTTGAAATGCGGTTTCGCTAATCTTAGTTTTGGTTTGATTTTTTTGGTAAATACGTTTCAATGCATTTTCTATAATAACAGACGTATCATTAAAAATGGCTTCATCGGTCATTTGCACTTTACGCTCCATAAAATAAGCAAATACACGCGCCATTCCGCAATTGGAAATAAAATCGGGAATTAAACTTATTTTATTATCTGTATATTCCATAATTGGACCGAAAAAGATTTCGCTATCGGCAAATGGCACATTCGCACCACAAGTAATAACTTCTAACCCACTGTCAATCATTTTATCTATTTGGTCTTTGGTTATTAAACGAGACGCGGCACAGGGTGCAAACACTTCAGTTTTTATAGACCATATTTTTTCATTTATTTCTTCAAAAGGAATTAACTCTGAACTTTGTATGGCATTCCCAGTTTTGTTAACATACAAATCTCGAATCGCCTCAAAAGAAAAACCATTTTCGTTAATTACACCTCCAGAAATATCAATTATTCCAACAACTTTAGCTCCCATTTTTGCAAAGTAAAAAGCTGCGGCTGCTCCAACATTACCAAACCCCTGAACAACAACACGCTTCCCTACAATCGATGATTTTTGAATGTTATAAAAATGTTTAGCTGCTTCTGCAACACCATAACCAGTAATCATATCGGCTATCGTATATTTTTTAGAAACACTTGGTGAGTAATTGGGATTTTCTATCACTTTAATTACGCCTTGACGTAATTGTCCAATTCGATTAATCTTGTCGGCTTCTGTCGGTTTAAAATGTCCATTAAAAACACCTTCTTGCGGATGCCAAACACCACTCTCTTCTGTAATAGGAATAACTTCGTGAATCTCATCTACATTTAAATCTCCACCAGTTCCGTAGTAACTTTTTAAAAGGGGAGAAACCACTCTATACCAACGCTCGAGCACGCCTTTTTTTCGAGGATCTTTAGGGTCGAAATTAATACCAGATTTAGCTCCACCAATAGCAGGTCCAGAAACGGTAAATTTAATTTCCATGGTTTTCGCTAACGAAAGCACTTCATTCATATCTAACCCCTTTCGCATTCTAGTTCCTCCTCCAGCAGCACCGCCTCTAAGCGAATTAATAACAGTCCAACCTTCGGCTTCTGTTTCAGGATCTTTCCAATGAAACACAATTTCCGGACTTTTATTTTCGTATTTCTGAAGTAAATCTTTCATTACGCTGATTATATTACACTAACAAATATAATCAACTAAACAGCCCTTATGATTAATTTCTCATTTATTTTGAATGCGAATAAATTACTCCTGTAGAATGATCTTTGCTTGCACCCGTCACACTTTTTAGACAATTAATCTCGCCTTTTAACTTCAACACACCTAATAATCCAAAAATTAGTGCTTCCTTATATTCTATTAGGGCAGCATTTGGAATTGTAATCTCGCAAGTCGATAAGGTTTTTAAGCGTTCAATTAAAAAAGAATTATAAGCTCCACCTCCAGTTATAAGCAAAGTAGCTGGTTTTGAAACTGGTAAAATTGTTGCTATTTGAATCGCAACATGCTCGACAAAAGTTCTCAAAATATCTTGCACCTCTAATTCCTGACTATCTATTAAAGGAAAAACAGATTTAACCACCCATTCTAAACCTAACGATTTCGGATAATTGGCTTTATAAAATGGTAAAGCATTTAATTGGTGAAGTAATTCTGGGTTTACTAATCCTGTTGCAGCTAACTTTCCGCCATCATCGTAATCAAATCCTATAGTTTGTGTGTAATGATTTAAAACAATATTCACGGGACATACATCGAAAGCAATACGTTTACCCGCAATTTCTGTAGACACATTTGCGAACCCTCCCAAGTTTAAACAGAAATCGTAATCAGAAAACAATAACGCATCTCCTATTGGGACTAAAGGCGCGCCTTGCCCTCCAAGTGCCACGTCTTGAACTCGAAAATCGCAAATTACATCTTGCTTTAAAGTCGTAGCTAATTTAGGTAAATTCCCAATTTGATATGTAAAACCGTGTTCTGGATCGTGCTGAGCGGTATGTCCATGTGAACAGACAGCATCAATATCTTTAATATTATATTTCTCTATAAATTGCTGAATTAGATTTGCTAAATAAAGTGTATAATCTTCATCAATTTTAGAAAGCTCTTCTTTTGTTAACGTAACTAATTGCTTTAGTCGCGTTAACCAATCCTCTTCATAAGGAATAGTCTCTGATTCTATTATAGAAAACTCCCAGACAGTTGAACATTTAAAATGCGCATAAATAATATCGACACCATCTAAAGATGTTCCCGACATAACTCCTATCACTTTAAAATTATTTTTTATCATATTTCAAAATTTAATAGCTTTTATTATGTAATTACCATTAATAATATATATTTGAGGACGCTTTTTAACAAATCAACAATTAATTGTAAGTTATATGGATTTCAACCTTACTGAAGAACACATCATGATTCGCGATGCCGCTCGCGATTTTGCTCAAACCGAATTATTACCTGGTGTAATAGAACGCGATAATAAACAAGAATTCCCAAAAGAACAAATAAAAAAAATGGGAGAACTCGGTTTTTTAGGCATGATGGTCGATCCTAAATATGGTGGTAGCGGTTTAGATACGATTTCTTATATTTTAGCGATGGAAGAAATCTCTAAAATAGATGCTTCTGCGTCTGTAGTAATGTCTGTAAACAACTCTTTAGTTTGCTGGGGTTTAGAACATTTAGCAAATGAAGAGCAAAAACAAAAATATCTTACAAAACTAGCTACTGGTCAATCTATTGGTGCTTTTTGTTTAAGCGAACCAGAAGCTGGTAGCGATGCAACGTCACAGCAAACAACAGCAATAGAACATGACGATTATTATCTTTTAAATGGTACGAAAAACTGGATTACAAACGGAAACACTGCCGATTTCTATATTGTTATAGCGCAAACTCATGTCGAAAAGAAACATAAAGGTATTAATGCTTTTATAGTTGAAAAAGGCTGGAAAGGTTTCGATATTGGACCTAAAGAAGATAAACTTGGTATTCGTGGTAGTGACACCCACTCCTTATTATTTAATGATGTTAAAATACCTAAAGAAAATAGAATTGGAGCAGATGGTTTCGGATTTAAGTTTGCAATGAAAACCCTTGCTGGTGGCCGTATTGGGATTGCTTCTCAAGCATTAGGAATTGCATCTGGAGCTTACGAATTGGCTTTAAAATATTCTAAACAACGTAAAACATTTGGAACTCAAATTTGTAACCATCAAGCAATTGCCTTTAAATTAGCAGATATGGCAACTCAAATTGAAGCTGCCCGCTATTTATGCATGAAAGCTGCCTGGGATAAAGACAATAAAAAGGACTATACCGTTTCTGGAGCTATGGCCAAACTTTATGCCTCGCAAGTGGCAATGGATACAACAGTGGAAGCTGTTCAAATTCATGGTGGAAATGGATTTGTTAAAGATTACCACGTAGAACGTTTAATGCGTGATGCCAAAATTACTCAGATTTACGAAGGTACTTCCGAGATTCAGAAAATTATAATTTCAAGAAGTATAATTGATGCTTAATTAATATGCCTCAATATGTGTATAAATTAAAGTCTAACTTAACGGTTAGACTTTTTTTATGGTTAATTATTTAAGGATTAATTAAAAAGTCCGACTTACTATAAAAAAACATATGCAATCTATAAAAATTTCCATACTTACACTTATCACAGTCTTCGCTTTTAGTTGTAAAAACGAAGCGCAAACAAACTCAGAACAAGATGCTATTACAAACGCTGAACCTATAGAAGTAGCTTCAAGTAAACATGAAGCACGTGCTTACTTTGCTAGTGGTTGCTTTTGGTGTGTAGAAGCTATTTACGAAAGTGTAATTGGTGTTAAAGAAGTGATTTCCGGATATTCTGGTGGACATTCAGAAAACCCAACTTACGAGGCTAGTAATACCGGTAGAACGGGACATGCCGAAGCTGTAGAAGTGATTTACGATCCTACCGTAATAGATTTTGCAACTTTAGTAGATATCTATTTCGCATCACAAAACCCAACACAAGTTAATGGACAGGGGCCAGATCACGGATCGCAATACCGCTCTATTATTTTTTATCAGAACGAGGTACAAAAACAGATTGTAACTCAAAAGAAATCTGATTTAGAAAACTCATTAAATAAAAAAGTAGCCGCAGAAGTGTATCCATTTCAAAAATTTTGGATAGCAGAAGACTATCACCAAGATTATAAAAAACATCATCCAGAAAATGGCTATATTCAAAATGTATCTATCCCAAGATCAAATGCATTCAAAGCCAAATCACCTCAATTACTTAAGAAAAACCAATAATATTCATAATAAATTTAGATTTTAATATTTTATTAACATCTACACCCCCTAATTCAAACGTATATAAAGTGTAACCATTCCGCGATACGCGTCTATATATATGATGAACGCTTCAGTTGTAATTGACAACTGAAGCGTTTTTGTTTTTATAAGTTTTTATTATGACACTGTAAGTATACCTTGAATTTTATAATGCTTATTTTTGCATTTTTATAAGATAAATCTTAAAATTCACGTCAATTAATAATGAATTTCAACTTAAAAAATAAAAATGCTTTGGTTTGCGGAAGCACCGCTGGGATTGGAAAAGCTACAGCGTTTCTCCTTGCAGAAGAAGGTGCAATAGTAACCTTAGTTGCAAGAAACGCGGATAAATTAAAACAGGTATGTTCAGAACTACCCAACCCTGAATTGCACAGTTATATTGTTGCAGATTTTTCTAACCCTTTAGACTTAAAAACAAAGTTAGATGTATTTATGTCTGAATACCATGGCTTTCATATACTAGTAAATAATACTGGCGGTCCAGCAGCCGGACCTGTTTTTTCGGCTTCACTTGATGCTTTTGAAAAAGCTTTTACTCAACATTTAAAATGCAATCATATTTTAGCGCAAACCGTAGTACCTTTTATGAAAGACAAGGAGTTTGGAAGAATTATAAATATAATCTCGACCTCTGTAAAGCAACCTTTAGATGGACTTGGCGTGAGCAATACCATTAGAGGCGCAGTGGCGAGTTGGAGTAAAACTTTGGCAAACGAATTGGGGGGTTTTGGTATTACAGTAAATAACATACTTCCTGGAGCAACAGCAACAGACCGCTTGTTTGATATTCTTAAAAACACAGCTACAAAAACAGGACAATCTGAAGCTGAAGTTGCTAGAGCTTTAAAACAATCTATTCCTGCAAATCGATTTGCAAAACCTGAAGAAATTGCAAATGCTATTGTTTTTTTAGCAAGTGAACAAGCGAGTTATATTAACGGCATTAACCTTCCTATAGATGGTGGCCGAACTAAAAGTTTATAATATGAAATATTTTTTAAGTGGTTTTATCTTTCTGATAGCCTTACAAATACAAGCACAATTTCAAGTCGAAAATAATACAAATGCTGAAATAGATGAACTTCAAACTATAGAACAAGTTGTAAACTGGATTCATTTTAACCAACCAGACCAAGTGCTTCCAAATTTATATAATGATGATGTTATTGATAAAACGTATTTAAATATTGAATCTACGTCTATTTATAAAACCTATCCTCGAGCTAAAATTTCGAAACAAAACTTAACCACCATTACAGACAAATCTCCAATAGTTTGGTACGAGCGTACGATTTACAAGGAACGTAAAAACGAACTAAAACCCGTTTACCAAATTTATGTGGGTATAGATGTGACTAAATCTCCCTATGAGATCCTAGATTTGTTTTTAAGACATGGAAAAAAAGTTAGAGTAGTAGATTATAAAAATGAATAATTATATTTTTTGAAGACACCTTTAAGTTATTAAAACAATAGTAATTTTGCGTTAGGGATTGTAGCGGCATCCTTTTTTAACCTTTTTCGGGTTAAAAAAGATATAGCGAAAAGCCCGACTTTTGTTTATTATCTTTTCTAAATAAACAAAAGTAACGCCCAAAACATATTAAACGTAACGCTTATAATTTAAAAATATGCATTTTATACCTCAAGAACTTGACGATTATGTGGTAAAACATACGGAAGACGAACCCGAATTATTAAAACAACTAACGCGGGAAACGTACCAGAAAATACTACAACCGCGTATGTTAAGCGGACATTATCAAGGCCGAATTCTAAGTATGATTTCTAAATTAATACATCCAAAAAACATCTTAGAAATTGGTACATATACTGGATATTCTGCTTTAAGTTTGGCCGAAGGGTTACAAAGCGGAGGTGCTTTGCATACTATTGATGTGAATGAGGAATTATCAGATTTTCAGCGTAAATATTTTGATGCTTCTGAATATGGTTCGCAAATTCATCAGCATTTAGGAAGTGCTATAGACATTATTCCTGAGCTTGAAGATACTTTCGATTTGGTATTTATTGATGCGGACAAGGAAAATTATCCCAATTACTTTCGTCTGATTATTGACAAACTAAAACCTGGTGGAGTTATTTTATCTGACAATGTGCTTTGGAGTGGAAAAGTGATTGAACCTTTAAACCCAAAAGACCTGTCGACAATAGCCGTTTTAGAATATAATACACTTTTAAAAGAAGATTCTAGAATTGAAACGGTTTTACTTTCGGTACGCGATGGCTTAACGATTAGCAGAAAAAAATAGTTACATTTTACGGCGTACAGAGCCTGTAAAGTCTTGTAAATCGTCTTTTACTTTATTTAATTGATCTTGCACGTCTTTAGTCACAGAAGTATCTATGCCGTTTTTACTGGCTGTTTTAGATATTTCTGATTTAATATCGTTCGTGGCATTTTTAATTTCTTTTATGCCTTTACCTAAACCACGTGCGATATCAGGCACCTTATCGGCACCAAAAACCATGATCACAATAAATAATACGAACATTATTTCTGCGCCACTAATAAATAAAAATGTAGGATGTTGTATCACGATGCAAATATACTAAGTGTTTGGTTACAAAATTAAAAAAAGCCAACTTATAAAAAGTTGGCTTTAACATTTTGTTTTAGTTAATTTTTAGATTTTGATTTAAAAGCCTCAAAATCACTTGGCTTAGTTTCTTTTGGCCAAGAATTATTTGATGTATCTACATCGGCAGTTTCTAGATTTGGATCGACAGTTATTCCAACTATTTCCTTATCTGAAGCTACAGATTTGCTAACTTCTTTATCGTTTAATCTCCAAATTTGTGCTGGATATGTTTCTGTCTTAGACGTGCCGTCTGCATATTTATATTCAACGATAATAGGCATTACCAATCCACCTGGCTTATCGAAAGTAACATTATAAAAATACTTTGGTTCTTTTAATTTCTTACGCTCTTCTGGCGTAAAGTTATCCATAATATATTCTTTTAATGTCGTAGAGTTATCTACAGAACTTCCTTTTTTAAGCGATTCATTAAATTCGTCGCTTCCTTCTTCAACCATATATACTAATGGTGGTAAATCGCTAACTTCTATACCGTAGCGTTTTGCCTGTTCTTTTGTTTCTTCATTAATCTCTGAAGATACATAGTATTTTTTAACACTTTTCACTCCTATATCTACATAATCTGTAGTGTAAAACCAACCTCTCCAAAACCAATCTAAGTCGAATGCAGAAGCATCTTCCATAGTTCTAAAGAAATCTTCTGGAGTTGGGTGTTTAAACATCCATCTGTTTGCATATTCTCTATACGAATAATCGAAAAGCTCGGGTCCCATAACGGTTTCTCTTAAAATATTCAGCGCCGTTGCTGGTTTTCCATATGCATTGTTACCAAACTGGTATGTATTTAAACCTTTAGTCATGATTGGAGCAATAAAATCTTGATCTCCTCCCATATAAGGTACTATTTTAGCTGCAGGGCCTCTTCTAGAAGGATATGCTGTTTGTCCTGGGGATAATGCACTTGGGTATTCTTTACCAAAATCTTGCTCTGCAACATATTGTGTAAATGTATTTAAACCTTCGTCCATCCAAGTCCATTGGCGTTCGTCACTATTTACAATCATAGGAAAGAAGTTGTGTCCTACTTCGTGAATAATAACACTCATCATTCCAAATTTTACTCTATCGCTATATTTTCCGTTTTTATCTGGACGTCCATAATTCCAGCAAATCATTGGGTATTCCATACCTTGATTTTTTGCATGCACAGAAATTGCTTTAGGGTAAGGGTAATCGAAAGTCATTCTTGAGTACGATTTTAATGTACTTGCAACAGTTCTTGTAGACCATTGTTCCCATAAAGGATTTCCTTCTTTTGGATACATTGACACTGCCATGATGTTTTTATCACCAATTTTAACAGCCATCATATCCCAAATAAATTTTCTTGACGTTGCAAAACCAAAGTCACGTACATTCTCTGCATGTAACTTCCATGTTTTTGTGTCTTTACTAAACTGTTTTTCTGCAGCTTCAGCTTCTTCTTGTGTAACAATTATAACAGGTTTGTCGTAAGATTTTTCAGCCTTTTCGTAACGCTTCATCATATCTTTAGAAAACACTTCTTTTCTATTTACTAACACTCCTGTACCATCTAAAATATGATCTGCAGGAACTGTAATGTTCACTTCAAAATTTCCGAAAGGTAATGCGAATTCATCACGTCCCCAGAATTGAGAATTTTGCCATCCTTCAACATCGTTATAAACGGCCATTCTTGGATAAAATTGAGCAATTACATAAGCTCTGTTTCCATCTTCAGGAAAATACTCATATCCAGAACGTCCACGACCATCTACGTGATCGTTTATATTGTACCACCATTTAATAGAGAATGAAAATTTCTCTCCAGGTTTTAAAGGTTCGGTTAACTCTACACGCATCATCGTTCTATTAATCATGTGCGGTAATGCTTTACCATTTGTATCTTTTATTTCTTCAATATTAAAACCTCCATCAAAAGATTCTTTCATATAATTAGAAACAAAACTTTCAGGTTGTTGAGCCGACGAATAGCCTCCTCCTTCAATTAATGGCGATTTTGAATCTTTAGCACGTACATTTTGATCTAATTGTACCCATAAATAATTTAAAACGTCTGGAGAGTTGTTTGAATACGTAATAGTTTCAAAACCCGATAATTTTGCGTTCTCATCATCTAGCGTAATATCCATTTTATAATCGGCTTGTTGCTGATAATAAGATGGACCTGGTGCTCCAGATGCTGTTCTAAACATATTAGGCGTAGCAAACTCTTCGTTTAACTGTCTGAACTTATTAGTGTTAACATGCCCAGGCTTACGTTCTGGTTGTTTTTGGTCTTGTGCCATGACGCTTGCAGATAGAAATACAACCGAAAGGAATAGGTACTTTAGTTTTCTCATAGGGTATAGTTTGGTAATTTTTGTTTGAAAAATAATACTTTTAAACTTTATACCGAAGTTTAATCTAATTTTAACAATCCTTTATCGTTCTCAGCTATGAGAATAAAAGTTTTTTTCTTACCATTTATATCCAATCTCACTACATTTTGTTGTTCTTCGAAAACATCGTACAACACATGATTTTTAATTTCGAATTCTGATATATTATCTACATTAGGAATTTCAATATAACACACAGCAATATCGTCGTCGTACTCTTTTCCTATAAATTGTATATTTACATTCTCTCCATTTATTTTAATTTGAATCTTTTCTTTGAGATATTTCTCTAAATAGAAATCTGCTTTTTCGGATTCGTTTTTCCCTGCTAAGGTTATAGATTCATCAAAACGTTGACGCATTAGTTTTTCTATATCGTCAATAAAGATCCGAGTTATAATTTGCACAGATTGCTTCTCTTTAACGTAATGTATTTCTGTAATACTAACGTAATATTTATGGACTGTGGTAAAGGCCAATAATGGCACTAAAAACATTAAGAAATAATAATTAAGGGCTTTCATCTTCGTAATTTAGGTGATAAATGTAATTAAATTAGCCGCTTTCTTATACATTATAAGATTTATTCTGAATTTAAATTCTTTATGTATTGCACGTACTTTTCATTTAAGAAGTCTAAAATCTCTACATCATTTTTTCCTTCACATCGGTCTTTAAATTCTGGAGCTTCAGAACAGAAATAAAAAAAATCTTTTCGTTTAGAGTCTACCAAATCATGTTCGCTAAAAAAATCGTCGGAAAGACGTTGTCTTATCTCATTGATGAATTTGTCGTTACGTTCTAATTCAACATGTACTTTGAGTATTTTAGTCCGTCCAGATATTCCATTTACTACCGTGTTTAAAAGTCCAGATTTAGCTTCACTTAAACGGCGTTCTGCTTGGGTTTTCCTTTTTCCCATATAACCAGGAATGCCAACATCGTAAAAATTAATATCAGGAATTACTGTCGTATTACCAATATCCATCATTAGATTTCCGGTTAAAATATTACCAACAATCACTTCGCTTAGCTCATTAATTTCTTCATTTAAAAAAACATGAATAGTTTTATTTAAAAGTATAGTAGCATCTACAACAACTTCTGTAGTTGTATATTGAATAGCTGTAAACGCAATGGTGTCTTTAATCTTAGCTTCTATGGAGAATACACCTTTTGCATCCGTAATTGTAAACCGCTTAGATGTTTTATTTATAACGTGAATGTTTTCAATATCATCTTCTCCCGTTACCGTTCCCGAAATGGTTTCAAGGGTTTGAGCCTTAACGAGTGACACACTACCTAAAAAACAACATAATATGAAATGTATTTTCATTTTAATTTGAAGTCGAATTTGAGTTATCTATATACTGAAGATACTTTTCTTTTAGAAACGCTAGAATTTCAATATCACTTTTTCTATAACAACGAACCTTAAAATCAGGATCATCTATACAGAAATACCAGAAATCCATCTGTTTAAATTCACTTAAAGGGTGGTCGCTAAAAAAATCATCTGAAAGGTTATGTTTTATTTTTTTTACAAGCGCTTCGTTTTCTTCTAACTCTATACGCGACTTTAACATTTTAGTCCGTCCAGAAATTGCATTTAATATTGGATCTATTGGAAGTGAACCTCCAAGCAGTCCTAATAACATGATTGGCTTAAATTCCCCAGCTGTAAATAGGCGTCGTTCTTCTTGAGTTTTTCTTTTCCCAGTATATCCAGGAATACCAACATCGTAAAAATTAATGTCCCGAGTGGTTTCGAAATTTCCTATATCCAGTAATAAGTCTCCGGTTAAAACCTTGCCTACAACCACTTCACTTAGCACATTAATGTCTTCACTTAAAAAAACATACATCGTTTTGCTTAAAAGGTTAGGTGCCTTTACAATAATCTCTTTAGTTGTATATTGAACAGCTGTAAATACAATGGTGTCATTAAGTTTGGCTTCTATAAAGAATGCTCCTTTAGCATTTGTAACAGTAAAGCGCTTAGATGTTTTATTTATAACGTGAATGTTTTCAACGTCATCATCTCCTGATATGACCCCAGAAATGAGTTCAAGATTTTGAGCTTTTACTTGAGAGACACAACCTACAATACAACAGCATATCATGAATTCTATTTTCATTTTAATTTGGTGTAATATTTGAACTCTTAATGTATTCAGCATACTTTTCATTAAGAAAATTTAAAATTTCAATATTACCCTTATTTTCACAGCGTATTTTAAAATTTTGGTCTTCAGAACAGAAATACCAAAAATCCATCTGTTTAAATTCACTTAAAGGGTGGTCGCTAAAAAAATCCTCAGAAAGATTAGGTCTTATTTTAGTTATAAGTTGGTCGTTACGTTCTAACTCCACATGCATTTTCATCATTTTTGAACGACCAGAAATAGCATTAATAATTGGATTTATAGCCAGTAAACCACCTCCTGTAGCCTCTTGCAGACGCCGTTCTGTCTGAGTTTTCCTTGTTCCTGTAAAACCACTTATACCAACATCGTAAAAATTAATATCTGGTGTAATCTCATTACTTCCTATATCTAGCATTAAATTTCCGGTTAATACCTTCCCTACAATAACTTCGTCTAGAGTATTTACGTATTCTTCGAGGTTTACCGTAATTGTTTTATTTATAATAACAGTAGCATCTATAATAACTTCTAATCCTGTGTATTGAATTGAAGAAAATACTAAAGTATCTTTTAGTTTTGCGGAAATTTCGAATTGGCCAACATTGTTTGTTATTGTAAACGTTTTGGATGTTTTATTTATAACGTGAATATTCTCTATGTCGTCTGCGCCTGTAACTTCTCCTTTTATTGTAACGGTTTGCGCATTTACTTTCGCATATAAAAGCACATTACATGTCACAAATAATATCCACTTTAAATACTGCACTTTATTTAGCTAAAAAGACTGAGCTTTGTTTTGAAAGATATTCTAATAATTCTATTTCTTGTCCTTCATCCAGAAATTTAGAATCCATTTCTAGATCTATATAATTAATAAACGCATCGACTTGAGGTCCAGGAATATTAAAATTATCAGATAGGAAGCCATGCGAATAAATACCACGGAGTCCGAGATTGGTATCTGTATCTTTAATAATTTTATCGGTTTTAGATACTTTCTTTTTAAATAATGGTTTTAAAAAGGTATTCGTAATCGCTACCATGTCCATACCATTATAATATTCACCTTGATTTAAAATATTCATATCTGCAGCAGTATGATAATCGGCCGCAAATTCATATGTAGAAATATCGTCAACCCCCATAATTAAGCCATCCATATCTGGAGTGAACGTTTGTATTTTATCTAAATCTTTATGTAAAACTCCTGTTAACCCGTAAGGCATAATTACAACCTCATTTAAGCGATTAATATGTTCTACTAAAAACACAGTAACTTGTTTCGAGTTTATAATTTCTAAATCAATTTTAACTTGAATAGTATTAAATTGAAGTGCAGAAATCTCAATAACATCTAATAAAGCCGCTTTGATTTTAAACTCTCCATTTTCGTCTGTTATCGTTCCGATATTAGACGATGTATTATAAACAGTAACGCCTTCAATTTCATCTGTGTCGACCACTATTATACGTCCAGAAATTTCTACACGATTAATACTTTGAGCTTTTAATGTCGCTACAGTAGTTATTAGGAAAAGAAATAGTAATAGTTTTTTCATATAGGTGAATTTTTATTAAAGTTAACGACTTATCTACTTATGAATTTATTCATGGCATTTAAATTTTTGTTAAAACCATCTATTACCTAAATTTACAATAAATTACCGACGATGAAAAATATGATTATAGCAAGTACATCTACTATTTTTGGTAGTGGCTACTTAGAGTATATTTTAGAAGAATTACAATTGCATTTTAAAGATGTAAAAACAGTGTTATTTATTCCATACGCAAGACCTAGCGGAATATCGCATGACGAATATACCAATAAGGCCAAAGATGCTTTTTCTAAAATTAATATAAAGGTTGAAGGCATACATAACTTTAAAAACCCAACAGAAGCCATAGCGCAAGCTGAAGCTATTTTTGTGGGTGGTGGCAATACTTTTGTATTAGTAAATAAACTATACAAAATTAAAGGCATACAAGCAATTACAGAAGCGGTTAAGAACGGAACTCCATATTTAGGAACAAGTGCAGGAAGTAATATTTGCGGTTTAACCATGAATACAACTAACGACATGCCTATTGTATACCCACCAAGTTTTAAAACTTTAGGATTAGTGCCATTTAATCTAAATCCGCATTATTTAGATCCGGATAACAGTAGTGAACATATGGGAGAAACACGGGAAACTAGAATAAAAGAATTTATGTGCTATAATACACAACCTGTTGTAGGAATAAGAGAAGGAAGTTGGCTACAAGTAAAAGGGGATTCTATTATCTTAAAGGGGAAATTATCGGCTAGAATATTTAAACATAATCTTGCGCCTTATGAATTGGAAACCGGAAGTGAATTACAAAATTTAAGATAAAAAAAAGAGCTTCATATTTCTATGAAGCTCTTTGAGCGAGAGACCGGGTTCGAACCGGCGACATTCAGCTTGGAAGGCTGACGCTCTACCAACTGAGCTACTCTCGCATTACCGGGTGCAAATATACAGATATTAATTAATAGTATCCAAGAAAAATTTACATTTTTTTTAAAAAATGATATCCCAATATATTGAAGCCTTCATTGTAGTAAAATTTGTGTGAAGGATGGTTTTGAACATAGGTATTAAGCTCCGCTGCTTCGCAACCTTTACTCTTGGCATAGTCATAAATCCATGTAAAAAACTGTTTACCAACACCTTTACTTCTATACGTATCATCAATAAATACATGATCTATTTCCACACTTTTTCCTACATAATGTCTAGTAGAGAACCATAAGCCACAAATTCCTATCAAAATATCCATATCAAATACCCCAATACACTCATAATTTTGTTCAAACATTTCTGAAAAACGTTCAAATAAAAGTTCATCTGAATGTTTATTTTGTGTGAATTTTTGCATTAATGGAATAATTTCTGATAATTCATCCCTCTGAAGTTGTCGAAAACTTAGTTCAATATCCATTTTTTATTATTGAGTTTTTAAAATGATGCGCAAAAATAATTAAGTTTGAATTATGAATCTAATAACTGAAACCAATCCTGTCCTAAATAAAATTAAGGCGCACTAATTTTAACCATTTTACTGGTTTAACCATTAATTTTTGTGTTTTTTCAAAATAGAACCCCTTGCATATAATTATTTGCAGGGGGTTTACCT
>NZ_JAWQUN010000023.1:0-64310 GCF_033447105.1 Formosa sejongensis | reverse complement strand
AGTCCAAATTTAGAGGTGACAACTTCAGTATATTTCTATGTTTCAATAGAAATGTAAAAGGAAAATATTGTTTAAAAATTAACTCTATTTCATTAGGTTTTTAACACAGTTCTTGAAAAGTAGCGCTGAAAATAAGCGATAATTTTCGGATGAAACACAAGCCGAATTTTTAAATTTTACTAATTATTTTATTTTTGGCAATTCGTCAAATTTAAAAATTTGGCGACTTCCCAAAAATGCCCGAACCTTTGTGTTTGCAACTACTTGCGCTATTTTTTATATACGTTGTTGCCAACAGTTATTTTAATCCGCTTATTATTTTTTCCTTCTCGAGTTCATTGAAGTAAAATGTTGATATATCAAATTTATTATCTACAGGAAAAATGTTGTTTAACTTATAGAAAGACATAGAATAATAATCAATTACTGAAGCTGTTTGTTCTTCTGATTTTAGTTCTTCGATGACTTCTCCGATTTCCTTTTCCGTCCAATTATTTTTTAAATATGGTGTATGGTCAAATGTAAACTCATCTTTTGAATTTATAATTTCTCTCTGATTTTTAGATAAATGATAGGTTGTTTTTGATGGTATTAAACACTCAATATTAGCCTCTGGAATTCCTTTTTCGTTAAGATTTGTTTGGATTATAGTTTGTGCATTTGGATATTCATATTTTATCCAAGTTGTTAAATAGCATAAATGGTCAACATAAAATTGACCATTTTCATAGAATTTTAATTCGGTCACTCGGTTTTTAAAATCCACTTTTTCTATTAGATAATAATAGGGTAATTTTTCTTTATTAATATTCCATTTTGTTATTCTAAAATCCGAAGCAGTTGGTTCAAATTCGTGATATAATATTTTTCCCTGTCCGTTACAATTAAAATAAATCATCACTAAAATGAAAATTAAAATTTGTGAATGATGTTTTTTCATAATTGTTGGCAACAATAGTATATAGCACATATGTGCTATATATCTCAAATATAAGATATATGTAACATATGTGCTATATATCTTTTATGTAATTACGTCATAAAATGATTAAGGTTCTTTGGATTTATTAAACTATGAAGGATCAAGCACAAAAGTTGTGTGTGTGAATAATTCTTGTTAAACCAAGGTAGAATTAATTTTAGTACCCTAATATTTTAAATAATGTAGTAAATGCAGTAAATGTAGTTTGAAAAAGAAACTGTATTTTTGATTTCGTTAATGCTTTGGGACTTTAATTTGAATAAATCTGTTCAGTAGAACATGGATGGAGGAGAAGCCTAATTGTCTGAAAGTAGGCAAGTCGTGGACAAATGAAAATAAAAAAAGGGCTTCAATTGCTTGAAACCCTTTTGTATTCTAGTGACCTCGACTGGATTCAAACCAGTAACCTCTTGAGCCGTAATCAAGTGCGCTATTCAGTTGCGCCACGAGGCCGTTTTTCGTGGGTGCAAATATATGAGGTTTGTTGAAGTTTACCAAATAAATTGCATGAGTTTTTCAATTTATTTTCAACTTTAATAATCATCAGAAAAATCTGCCCCATTTTAAGTATAGAAAATGTGATTTAATAGTTTGAAAATCAGTTATGTTTCAGATTAATTATACAATCTCGGCACTTAAACCAGCTTCTAGTAATCTAGAGCAACGTGATTCCAATTCTTTATAAGGCCCGGTTTTAACGGTGCATTTTCCTTTATAATGGACAATTAACGAACATTGTTCTGCTTGTTCCGGCGTATGTTCGCAAACATAAACAAGTGTGTCTATAACATAGTCGAAGGTATTTACTTCGTCATTATATAAAACAATTTCATTTTCTTTATTGGTATCGGTTTCAACGAGAACCTCTTCTAGTACTTCTTCCTTAGTGCTCATTATCTAAAATTTTTACTAATTTAAAAATTTTAGAGCTACCCAATTATTTCGTTCCAATTTTTCGCTTAGTTTTAACATATTAGCATTGCATTCTGCTTCAATTGTAGGAATATCGTCATTATAAAACCCACTTAAAAACAAAGTTCCGTTTTTGTTTAAGCAAGACGTATAGGTTTTAATATCGTTTAATAAGATATTTCTGTTAATGTTTGCAATGATTACATCGTAAGATTTCCCTGCTAATAAACTCGCATCGCCTTCGTAAACGGTTATATTGTTGCAGTTGTTACGTTCTACGTTTTCCATGCTGTTTAAATAGCACCAGTTGTCAATATCGATGGCGTCTAAGGTTTTTGCGCCTTTCATTTCTGCTAGAATGGCTAAAACACCGGTTCCACATCCCATATCTAAAACCGATTTCCCTGTGAAATCTGTTTTTAAAATATGCTGAATCATCATGTGAGTGGTTTCATGGTGTCCTGTACCAAAACTCATTTTAGGCTCGATAATAATATCGTATTGGGTGTCGAATTTATCATGAAACGGCGCACGAACGGCACATATATCGTCTACAACTATCGGGTTAAAGTTCTTTTCCCATTCTTCGTTCCAATTGGTTTGTTCGATATCTTCAAAAGTGAATGTGATTTCAAATTCATCTGAATCCAGAATCTGAATATCTTCAAGAATTTGGTCATTCCATTCTTCTTTCTGAATATAAGCGGTAACTCCCGTTTCTGTTTCAACGAAACTCTCAAATCCTGCATAGCCAAGTTCAGCAATTAGTATTTCTACACCCGGTTGTAAAGGCGTTACTTTAAAATCGTAACCTATATATATTTCAGCCATTTATTTTTTTTGGCAAATTTAGTAAGTATATCGCAGATACTGTTAATTTTGTATTAAAATAAGACGACCATGAACAAAATTATTGTTGCCCTCCTGCTGTTAGCTTTTGGTTTTTCTGCTAAAGCGCAAAATGATAATGATATTAAGCTTTCTGCTTTGCCATACTATACTTATGGTAAAGGGTTAGGGTTAACATCTCCAGATAGTATTTTTAAGTTGAACATTCGCTTTAGAATGCAAAACCGTGCAACCTACCTCGAACTAGAAAATGCAGAGTCTGGAGTAGAAGGAATGATTAGACGATTGCGTTTGAAGTTTGATGGGTATGTAGGTAATCCAAAAATTGTGTATGTGATTCAGCTTTCTTTTTCTCCTGGCGATGTTGGAGTTATTGAAGACGGTGACAACTTAAATGTGATTCGAGATGCGATTGTGTTTTATCGCCCAAACGAACATTGGAATATTGGTTTCGGCCAAACTAAATTACCCGGTAACAGACAGCGAATAAATTCTTCTGGAGCTTTGGAGTTAACAGATCGAACTATCAATAATGCGAGTTTTAATATAGATCGAGATTTTGGTTTACAAGTCTACTATTTAAATGAAAAACCAGATTCATTTTATTATAATATAAAAACAGCAATCTCTACTGGGGAAGGACGAAATTGGACAGAATTACCTCAAAAAGGTCTTGCGTATACGGGGCGATTAGAATTATATCCTTTTGGTGCATTTAAGGATAATGGAGCCTTTTTTGAAGGTGATATTTTACGTGAGCCCACGCCTAAATTAATGCTTTCTGGTGCCTACCAATATAATGATGGTGCACGAAGAACGCGTGGAACATTGGGAGAAGAATTATATGAGCAACGTAATTTGCAATCGGTGTTAATTGATGCGATTGTTAAGTATAACGGATGGGCATTCGAGACGGCTTTTATGAATCGTATGGCGGATGATCCTATTACTTATAACCCAGAAAACAGCAGTCAATTTCGTTATGTTGTCGTAGGGCAGGGGTTTGATGCGCAGTTAAGTTATGTGTTTAGAAATAACTATTCACTTATTGGCCGATTCTCGACTCAAGAACCTAATAAAGATGTTGTGATGCTTATGCCGGAAACGCAGCAGTATACGTTTGGAGTTACCAAATACATTTGGGAACATTCTTTAAAACTTCAAGCTGAAATTACTAAAACCGATTTTACATTAAATACGAATCCAACGATTAACGATTGGTACGTGCGTTTTCAAGTGGAGATTGGAATATAAAAAAAACAGGCTGTCTTAATAAAGGCAGCCTGTTTTGTGAATTTTATGTTTGATTTAGAATGCGTTTACAATTGCAAAGAAATCGTCTGCATTTAAAGCAGCTCCTCCAATTAAACCACCATCTACATCTGGTTTTGAGAAAATTTCTTGTGCATTTCCTGGTTTTACACTTCCTCCGTATAAGATAGAAACACTATCGGCAACGTCTGCACCGTATTTGTCGGCTAATGTTTTTCTAATAAAAGCATGCATGTCTTGCGCTTGTTCTGGACTTGCAGTTTCGCCAGTTCCAATAGCCCAAACAGGTTCGTAAGCTAATACGATGTTTTTAAATGCAGCTGCATCTAAATGAAACAAAGCGTTTTTTATTTGGTTCCCCACAACAGTTTCGTGGTTTTCAGATTTTCTGTCGGCTAATTCTTCTCCAAAACAGAAAATAACACGCATATCGTTTGCTAAAGCAGCATCAACTTTTTTAGCTAATAATTCATCTGTTTCATTAAAATATGCACGACGTTCGCTATGTCCTAAGATCACAGTTTTTACACCAACACTTTTTAACATACTTGCACTAACTTCACCTGTATAGGCTCCGCTTTCAGCAAAATGCATATCCTGAGCAATAACTTCTATTGCGTTTTCTTTTAATGTGTTATAAGCCGACCAAAGGTTTGTAAATGTTGGTGCTATCATAACTTCGGCATCAGAAGTTATTGTTTTGTTTTTTAATGCCGTTAGCAACGTTTCGGTTTGTGCTAAATCATTATTCATTTTCCAATTTCCTGCAACGATGTTCTTTCTCATAATTTGATATTTATTAAAATTTATTGAAGTTTTACTTTTGGATCTAACCAAGCGTATATTATATCCACAAAAATATTGATTATTATGAATAACAGGGCTATAATTAGCACAGAACCCATAATAACAGGTAAATCTAAGGTGTTTAATGCGTTTACTATTTCTTTTCCTAAACCATTCCATCCAAAAACGTATTCTACAAATACGGCGCCAGCAAGCATAGAAGCAAACCAACCAGAAATTGCGGTTACAACTGGGTTTAATGCGTTTTTAACAGCGTGTTTTTTTATAATTTGAAATTCGGTTAAACCTTTTGCGCGTGCGGTTCTTATGTAATCTTGATTGAATACTTCCAATAATGAATTTCGCATTAATTGAATTACAACTGCTAATGGACGAATGCCTAAAACTATGGCGGGAAGGATTAAGTTTTTCCATTTAATATGCATGGCTTCTCCAAAATCGTCTAATTCGTATAAACTGCCAGTCATTTCTAAATGGGTGTATTCATGAAGTAGATATCCAAAAATCCAAGCAAATAAAATCGCACTAAAAAAGGAAGGCACACTCATCCCAATAGTGCTTAAAAATTGTATGCCTTTATCTATAAAAGTATCTTTATATAAGGCTGAAATAATGCCTAAAAAGACACCTAATATAATGGCTATTACAATAGCCGATACCGCTAGTATAAAAGTATTGGGCAAAGTTTCTGCTAATACGCTACTTACTTTTTTTCCTTGTTTTGTAAAAGATTCTCGTAAATATGGTGGTTTTAAGACCACTCGGGTTTTACCTAAATTAAATAAGGGAACAGCATTATATTTTCCGTCGCGTAAAAACGTATAATCTTTTGGGTTTGATGAGTGAAAGGATAGCGGAGATAAATCGTTTAAATAGTATCCAAATTGGACGCTTAAGGGTTTGTCGAAGCCGTATTTATGTTTAATTATAGCTAATTGCTCGCTATCTTCATTCTGACCCAACATCATTTGTGCAGGATCGCCAGGTAATACATTAAATAAAAAAAAGATAACTGTAACTACACCAAACAGTGTTAGCAATGCATAAAATAATTTATTTAATATGTAGTGTATCACAGGCTGTAGCTTAATTCACTTTAAGAAGGTTTAAATTGTCAACATCGTTCCAATGTACTTTCTGAGTTACTGTCCCTTTTTCTAAAATTAGAATTCCAGGATTAGAACGCACTATCGTTTTTAAAGCGGTTTCGTCTGTAAAGTAAAAATCGAAATTATAATGATATTCTTCTTTTAATTGATTTTGAACCTCTTGTCCAGAAGCAGTTAGTCCTACAACTTTATACCCATTTTTAATGGCTTTGTCTGATACGTTTTTAATGGCTTGTAAACCTAATTTTTCAGATTTCTGTAAGTTATAAGCAACGAGTAAAACCACATGATCGTCGTGTAAAATTTGTTCTGTATAATCTTCACCATCACGTTCTATAGTGAAATCGTGAATTGGCGCTTCGTAACCCGGATCTATAACTTCGGTGTCTACACTAATAAAAGTGCCTTCTACAGTAGGGTAGGATCCTTTAGTTGTAAAAACTTCTTTATTGCCATTTACATCAAATGTCCACATATAATCTATGTCTGCCTTAGGTGCATCTTCCGGAACAATCATATTATCCCATAAATTTGCACCTACTTTGTATGGTCTAAAATCTATAGTTGGTAAATGCATTAACACATGATAACCAAAACTTAAGCATCCGATAAATCCTAGAAGTGCAAAAATGGTGGTTTGAAATGTGGTAAAAACAGGTTTGATATATCGTATTCCAACGAATAAAATTAAGATGAAAACTAATAGAATTAAATCTTTAGAAAACGATTCCCAAGGTGTTAGTTTAATCGCATCTCCAAAGCATCCGCAATCGGTAACTTTATTAAAATAGGCGGAGTAGAAGGTAAGGAACGTGAAAAATACGATCATAATTAGTAAACTCCAAACGGTGAATTTTGGTTTGTATCCTATCAATAGAAAAATTCCTAAAAGGACTTCAAAAACCACAACTAGAATAGAAATAATTAGAGCGTAAGGCTCCAGGAAAGTTAAGTTAAGGACAGCGGCGCTAAAATATTCTTCTAATTTGAAAGAAAAACCAATAGGGTCGTTTAGTTTAATTAAACCTGAAATGATGAATAATACACCAACGAAAATTCTGCTAATACTTACTAATGCTTTCATGGATTTGGGTAAATGCTATTTGTTTTAATTTAATTTATTTGGCATTTAAATGAATTAATGCAAACACCGAATAATTTATCATATCCTGATAGTTAGCGTCGATGCCTTCGCTAACCAAGGTTTTTCCTTTATTGTCTTCAATTTGTTTCACACGAAGTAATTTCTGAAGAATCAAATCTGTTAAAGAACTTACACGCATATCGCGCCAAGCTTCGCCATAATCATGGTTTTTGTCCATCATTAGTTGTTTGGTTTCAGTGATTTTTAAGTCGTATAAATCTGTGGCTTCAATAGTGTTTAAATCGGGTTGTTTTGCCACACCTTTTTCTAACTGAATTAATGCCATAATGCTATAATTAATTACGCCAATAAATTCAGAAATTTCATCTTCATCAATTTTTCGAACTTCATTTTCTTGTAGACCTCTTATACGTTGCGCTTTTATAAAAATCTGATCTGTTAACGATGGAAGTCTTAAAATTCGCCATGCACAGCCGTAATCTTTCATCTTATTGATAAACAAACTCCTACAGATGGTTATTGCAGCGTCGTATTGTTTTGAAGTATCTTGCATAAATTGAAATGAATTTTCCGTAAATTTCGCATAATTTAATGGAATAACAAACTTTAAACATTTCTATATCTGTTTTGAATAAAACAATAAACTGCAAAGGTCAACTTATCGATATTTCTTCACCTAGTGTTATGGGGATTTTAAACCTAACACCAGATTCTTTTTACGATGGCGGAAGCTATAAAAATGAAAGTGATATTATAAATCAAGTCGAGCAAATGCTAGCTGAAGGAGCTACTTTTATTGACGTTGGTGCCTATAGTTCGCGTCCAGATGCCAAACATGTAAGTGAATCTGAAGAATTAGCACGCATTTTACCGGTTGTAGAATTACTGATTAAAACGTTTCCAAAACTAATTTTATCTATAGATACTTTTAGAAGTAGTATTGCAAAACAGTGTATAGAAGCCGGTGCGGCTATAATTAACGATATTTCGGCAGGGCAATTAGATCCTTTGATGCTTGAAACGGTAGGAAAGTTAAAAGTGCCGTATATCATGATGCATATGCGAGGTACGCCACAAACGATGCAACAGCATACTAATTATAGCGATTTGGTAAAAGAGATGTTGTTCTATTTCTCAGAACGTATCGCTCTGGCAAGACAACATGGTATTATAGATATGATTGTAGATCCTGGTTTTGGATTTTCGAAAACACGAGAACAAAACTTTGAATTACTTAACAATTTAGAACTATTAAATTTAACAGAATTGCCAATTTTAGTTGGTGTTTCAAGAAAATCTATGATTTATAAAACTTTAGGAAATTCACCTCAAGAGGCTTTAAATGGCACTACGGTAATAAATACCATTAGCCTTCAAAATGGAGCTTCAATTTTAAGAGTGCACGACGTTAAAGAAGCTATGGAATGTATAACGCTTGTTAACGCTTTAAAACAATAATATGAAACAGTTCGCTTTATTATTTAGTCTTATATTCTGTTTTTCGTGTAATAACGAGAAAGAATTGAAACTTGCGGAAATAAAACATTCTACAATCACAGAAATTTTAGATGTCTCTCCTGCGTATTTGTTTTACAATACAACACAAGAAGATCGTATAGAATTAAATAAGCAAAATTTAATTAGTACCACAAATTGGTTGGTTAATGTCGATAAGCGTTTAACGTTACAACAAGCGATTCCTGTTTTAATTGGTTTGCAGAATAAAAAGCGTGATGCGTCTCATAAAAAGGAAGGTGTTAAAAATTATTACACGGCTTTTAATCCGGAGGCTAAGAATTTATGCTTTATTGAATTCACTAATGTAAATTATCATTTAGAAACTACGGCCGAAGACTATTCAAAATTGTCTGACGATCAAGCAGTCATTATAACGATTGGTTTAAAAGGTGTGAATTTTCAGAATAAAAACTATACAATTGAAGATTTCGTGTCACAATTGGAGTCGACACCAAACGAGCGTCATATCTTTATTTTAAATTTTGAAAATCGATTGACTTTTCAGGACTATATGCATATAAAAGATTTACTTTTAAGCGTTAGAAATGCGTCTGTGTTAATCAATACAAACGAGTTTATATATTAATCTGAAAATGTTACATTTACAAAAATATCTACCCTTTGGAAATCTTTAGAGACCTTTTAAAATTCACATTAATCGATATAATTGATGTCTTTTTAGTCGCCTTGTTACTTTACTATGTTTACAAGTTGGTAAAAGGAACGGTGGCCATAAATATTTTTATAGGGATAGTAATCATATATATTATTTGGAAGGTTACTGAGGCTTTACACATGCAATTATTGAGTAATATTCTCGGCGGATTTATTAGTGTTGGGATGTTTGCTTTAATTGTGGTATTTCAGCAAGAACTCCGTAAGTTTTTGTTAATGATTGGTTCTACAAACTTTAGTAAAAGTGGACATCTATTTAAACAATTAAAATTTTTACAAACCGAAAGTAGCGACAGTACGAATGTAGATGTAATTATTTCTGCATGTATAAAAATGGCATCTACAAATACGGGAGCATTGATTGTTTTTGAACGAAATAATAACCTCGATTTTCTAGCACATACAGGCGATGAAATGAATATTACAGTAACGCAGCCCATTATTGAAAGTATCTTCTTTAAGAATAGTCCGTTGCATGATGGAGCCATAATTATCGCGAATAATATTGTGAAAGCAACACGTGTAATTTTACCAGTTAATAATGAGAAGAACTTACCACAACGCTTTGGTTTACGACATAGAGCAGCAGTTGGTGTTTGTGAAAAAACCGATGCACTCGCTCTAGTAGTTAGTGAGGAAACAGGACAGATTTCTTATTTTAAAAATGGTGAATTTATTAGGTTTGAAACGACTGAAGAGCTTAAGACTTTAATTAAAAACGATTTGGTTTAAGCAGAAATCTCTTTCATAAACTGTACTTCGTATAGGTTTTTATAATATCCATTTTCTGTTTTAAGAAGTTCTTGGTGTGTGCCTTGTTCAACAATCTCACCTGCATCCATCACTATAATTTTATCTGCTTTAATGATTGTTGCTAACCGGTGAGCAATAACTATAGATGTTCTTCCTTTTGTTATTTTATCTGTGGCATTTTGTATTAGTTGTTCAGAATAGGAATCTACAGAAGATGTCGCTTCATCTAAGACCAAAATACTAGGATTGGTAACATATGCACGTAAAAATGAGATGAGTTGTCGTTGACCGGAAGATAGCATAACACCTCTCTCTTTTACGTTATAATTATACCCATTAGGTAGGCTCGAAATAAAATCGTGAACCCCAATGTCCTTTGCTGCTTGAATGACTTTATCTTCCGAAATATCTGGATTATTCAACGTAATATTGTTTAAAATAGTATCGGCAAATAAAAACACATCTTGAAGTACAACTGCAATCTGGGAGCGTAAAGACGTTAATGTAAAAGCATTAATATCTGTAGAATCTACTGAAATTACACCCTTATCAATTTCATAAAAACGATTCAGTAAATTTATAATTGTAGATTTTCCAGCACCAGTTGCTCCAACAATAGCAACGGTTTGTCCAGCATTCACTTCAAACGAAATGTCTTTTAAAACCACCTCATTTTCAACATAACTAAAGCGTACATTTTTAAAGGAAATGTCTCCTTTAAACTGAGTTGCTACTAATGTTCCAGAATCATCAATTTGAGATTTAGTATCGATCACTTTAAATACTCTTGTAGCCGCAACCATTCCCATTTGAAAGGTGTTAAACTTATCGGCAATTTGTCTTAAGGGTCTAAAAAGCATAGGAATCATCATCACAAATGCCGTTAAATCTCCTAAAGATGAAGAATGTTTCATTACGGCATCTAATCCGCCGTACCAAGCAACTAAACCAATTGTTATAGAACCTGATAATTCTGCAATAGGGAAGAAGATCGAGTTGTACCAAACAGTTTTTAACCATCCTTTTTTATGACGCTCGTTTATCTCTTTAAAGTTTTTATATTCTGTATTTTCACGAGTAAATAACTGAAGTATTTTCATACCTGTAACACGTTCTTGTACAAACGAATTTAAATTAGAAACTTCTGTACGTACATCTTCAAATGCTTTTTTCATGTATTTCTGAAAAAGTCTTGTCGCATACAAAACCAATGGAAGCATTAAAAACACGATAATGCTTAACCTCCAGTTTATAAACACCATAACTCCAGCCACGACAACCATGGTTAAAGAGTCTCTAAAAATCATAAATAATCCTTCTCCAAAAATATCGGCAATACGTTCCATATCGGTTACAGAGCGCGTAATTAGTACACCTACAGAAGAATTATCGTAATACTTCATTTTAAAACGAAGCATGTGTTTAAATAATTTTACACGAATATCTTTTACAACACTTTGTCCTAGCCAACCCGAATAATATATAAATACAAGCTGAAAAATAACCTCGAATACCAATAGTGCTAACATGACCAAAATGTATGGCATAAAGCCTTCTAGTTGTCTTGTCGAAATATTATTGTCTATTGCTTGTTGCAAAATATACGGTCTTATTGCTCCGAAAATAGCCAATAAAACTACAGATATAAACACCCCGATAAACACCCTGTTATACGGTTTTATATATTCTAAAAGACGTTTAAATAAACTGAAATTTGCGCTATTTTTTTTTGTGTTATCCATTTATAATACTATCGATTCTGGGTAAATAATATGTGTTAAATATAAGCCTTGAGGCGGTACAGAGTAGCCTGCTTCACTACGGTTTTTAGACGAAATAATACGATGAATGTCATCTGTGTCTAGTTTTCCTAAACCTACATTTATTAAGGTTCCAACAATGGCACGAACCATGTTTCTTAAAAATCTATCGGCTGTAATTGTAAATTGTAATTCGTTTTCGACCACCTCTAAATTTACCGCCATAATATTACAATTATACGTTTTTACATCGGTATTCGTTTTAGAAAAACATTGAAAATCTTTATAGTCCAATAACACGTTTGCAGCCTCAATCATGTTTTTAATATTCAATATAGGTTTAACCCAATAGGCTTCATTAAAATTAAATACATTTTTTTGAAGCGCAATACGATAGAGATAGGTTCTGCTTTCTGCGTGAAAACGTGCGTGTGCATCTGGTATTACTTTAAAAATGCGATGTAAAGCAACGTCTTTTGGTAAATACGAGTTCAACCTATAAAGCAGCTTTTCAGTATCGAATTCGCCATCGAAATCGAAGTGCGCAAACATCTGTTTAGCATGTACGCCAGTATCTGTTCTGCCGGCTCCCATGATAGCGATCTTTTCTTTTAAAATTACCGATAAAGCGGTTTCAATAACCTCCTGTACAGAAATGGCATTGGGCTGATTTTGCCAACCATGATAGGCTTTTCCGTTATAAGAAAGTTCTATAAAATATCTCAAGAATAATCGTATTTTTGTTAGTTAAGCACAAAGATAATTAGTTTTACTTGTTTGAACTCACAATATTCTCTTAATGACAAAAATCCTTTTACTTTCTGATACACATAGTTATATTGATGATGATGTTTTGAAATACGTTAAGCAAGCCGATGAGGTTTGGCATGCAGGCGATATTGGCGATTTAAAGGTTACCGATGCTATCGAAGCTTTAAAACCGATTCGCGGCGTTTATGGCAATATAGATGATGCGAAAGTACGACAAGTATTTCCTGAAAATAACCGATTTATGTGTGAAGGCGTGGATGTTTGGATAACACATATTGGCGGGTATCCAAATAGATATAATACGCTTGTGAAAGATGAAATATATAAGAATCCGCCAAAACTTTTTATTTGCGGACATTCGCATATTTTAAAGGTGATGCCAGATAAGAAGTTGAATCTTTTGCATATGAATCCAGGAGCAATTGGTAAATATGGATTTCATAAAGTGCGAACCATGTTGCGATTTACTATAGATGGCGAAACTATTAAAGATTTGGAAGTGATAGAGTTTAAAAAATAAAACCCGAAGCACAACCTCCGGGTTTTTACACGCACTAATACTACTAAGATATAAGGTCTAACGTAATCGATCTACAGATTTTACAAGATCTTCATCCTTTTTAATGGCTTTATTAGCTAACACTAATAATACGATAGAAATTATAGGAAGAAACATCCCAATACCTTTCTCAGAAACATTAGTTTCTCCAGATAAGTTTAGAGACTGATAAACGAAAAATCCTAGTAAAAAAAAGTTTAATATAATATTTAGACGCCCCAATACAAATTGAAGCTTTCTATTTGAATACATAAATAGGGATACTAACGATAATAGTGCAGAGCTTAAAAATAAAGCAAAACACACTGTATTATCTTCAGCATAGACTAAAACGTCTTCGTTATTTGTCCATATGTTGAAGACAAATATAAGACCGCTGCTCACGATGGCTGCTAATAAAAGATATATAGTTTGTATACGTTGTATCATTCGTTTTTTATAAACTAGATGACAAAAATAGCAGTTTCTTTGGGAATAATTGTATAAAAAATTAAAATAAAAGTCGTATAATTGCAATAACAATGTACAACACTCTTTGTTTTAGATTGTTAATTCTTCAGAATAAGATTATATTTTCTTCAGAATAATTCAATATTTAAATTCTAATCAAATATTCAATTGAACATCAATGTTTGAAATCACTCAGTTAAAAGAAATGAAGCTTCCTGAATTACAGGAAATTGCAAAAAAATTAAATATACCCAAGTATCGTACTCAAAAAAAACTAGATTTAGTATATCAAGTATTAGATCATCAAGCAGCAAACCCTAAAGCGGTTATTGAAGCTAAAACAGTTACAAAAGATACTGAAGCTCCTCAAGAAGAAGCTTCGAAGCCTAAACGTGAGCGCGTAAAAAAACGTATGCCAGCAAAGGCGGTAAAACCAAATACCCCACCTCAGTCGGTTCCTGAAGTAGTAACACCTGAAGTAACTCCTGTTGCTGAAGAAGTTATAGCGGAGGCGCCTAAAGCAGCTCCTGTTAAAGCATCACAACCTAAACGAAAGCCTAATCCAAGACCTGTAGTAGCAAAAACACCTCAGGCAAGAGAAGAAAAATCTGCGGTTGTAAGTAAAGATGATAAAACGCCAAATGCTCCTAAAAAGGAGACTCCGCTTAATCGTCCAAAAAGAGAAAATCCGAATCAAAAGAAAGATTCTCCAAACCCAAGACAAAATAATAAATCTAACGGAAATCAACATCCTACTAATTCCAATAATGGGAATAAGGATACAAGAAACCGTTACAGAGAGCCAGAATATGAGTTCGATGCGATTATTGAAAGTGAGGGTGTTTTAGATATTATGCAAGACGGTTATGGGTTTTTAAGATCGTCTGATTATAACTATCTATCATCTCCTGACGATATTTATGTATCACAATCTCAAATTCGTTTATTCGGATTAAAAACTGGAGACACCGTTTTAGGTCAAGTAAGACCTCCAAAAGAAGGTGAAAAATATTTCCCTTTAATTAAAGTAAGTAAAATTAACGGTCAGAACCCTGACGTGGTTAGAGACCGTGTATCTTTTGAACACTTAACACCATTGTTTCCACAAGAGAAATTTATTTTAGCTGAAAAGCAAAGTACAATTTCTACGCGTATCATGGATTTATTTTGCCCAATTGGTAAAGGACAACGTGGTATGATAGTGTCGCAGCCTAAAACAGGTAAAACGATGTTATTAAAAGACATCGCGAATGCTATTGCGGCGAATCATCCAGAAGTATATCAAATTATTTTATTAATTGATGAACGTCCGGAAGAAGTAACAGACATGCAACGTAATGTACGTGGTGAAGTTGTGGCTTCTACATTTGATAAAGAAGCACACGAGCACGTAAAAATTGCTAATATTGTTTTAGAAAAAGCAAAACGTTTAGTAGAATGTGGTCATGATGTTGTTATTCTGTTAGACTCGATAACAC
The DNA here is from genome assembly GCF_033447105.1 of Formosa sejongensis. Classification (NCBI taxonomy): domain Bacteria; kingdom Pseudomonadati; phylum Bacteroidota; class Flavobacteriia; order Flavobacteriales; family Flavobacteriaceae; genus Formosa; species Formosa sejongensis. The sequence continues at coordinate 49,310 of NZ_JAWQUN010000023.1, read as the reverse complement.
GTTTAGCACGTGCTTATAACACGGTGCAACCTGCTTCTGGTAAGATTTTAAGTGGTGGTGTAGATGCAAATGCATTACACAAGCCTAAACGTTTCTTTGGAGCTGCACGTAACATTGAAAACGGAGGGTCTTTATCTATTATTGCTACGGCACTTACGGATACAGGTTCTAAAATGGACGAAGTTATTTTCGAAGAATTTAAAGGAACAGGTAACATGGAACTGCAATTAGACAGACGTATTGCTAATCGTAGAATTTTCCCTGCTATCGATTTAATCTCATCTAGTACACGTCGTGATGATATGTTGTTAGACGAAACAACTATACAACGTATGTGGATTATGCGTAAATATCTTGCAGACATGAATCCAGTCGAAGCAATGGAATTTATAAACGATCGCTTTAAGAAAACAAGAAATAACGAGGAGTTTTTAATTTCAATGAATAGTTAAAAGTATTCTCTAATATTTATATAAAAAAGCGGTCATCTATATTTAGATGACCGCTTTTTTTGTTTAAATGGTTTGCTCTTTAAAAAGTACATTTAAAGTAAAATCGCCCATATAATTAAATTATATAGGCGATTTCTTTATATATAAGTTATGCTGTAGCAGCTAACGAATTTTGATTATCCTGATATTGCTTCGGACTACAATTATATTTTTCTTTAAATATTTTTGAAAAATAACTTCTACTTGTTAAACCCACTGTATATACAATTTCAGAGATGTTTAAATCTGTTGTTTTTATTAGGTTTTCAGCCGTTTCTACACGTATATTTCTAATAAAATCTGTTACCGTTCTGTCATGTAACAATTTAAAACCTTCTTGTAATTTTGAAGGTGTTAAGCCCGATTTAGAACTTAAATATTTTAAAGTATATTGCTTCTCAGGATAGTTTTTAATGAAAAGCGACAAGTCTTTAACGGTCTCCATTTCCTCTATATTTAGAGTGCCAAATTGATTGTTAGCATGCTCAAGGTCGTCTGTATGTTGCTGAATTTCTAAAGCTAAAATAGTTTGTATAGTACTTTCTGTTAACAAACGTCTTACAACACCTTGTTGTGTAATCGCTTCTAATTGCTCAATTTTTTCTGAAATTTTAAGGTTATAAGATCCGAAATAGGTGAAATTATCGGTGTCTATTCCAGTTGTGAAAATTTCATTTAATTTTGAGTTCAAATCATTGTTTGCTAAAGAAACGTTGTCTGTACTCACTACAACAGTAGAGAATTTAAATGGCATATCTTTTTTGAAATGATATACATTATTTACAGACTCTCCACTTCTTAAAATAGCCGTTTGAAATGCATCTAAAGTATTTGTTTTTCCTTCAATTGAAAAACTATGTTCCACATGTCCTTCAGAACAATATGTGAAATAAATTGGAGACGATTTTAATATGGTATTTACCAATTTAATATCTGCTTTAAAAACAATATCGAAAGCAATATATGTAATGCTTTTTTTAACACTAATACCACTAATCGTTCCACAGGCCAAATCATTATCTACAGTTAAAACATATTCATGGTTTAGTGTAGAAATATCACCTCCAAGATGTTTTTGAAGATCATTAATCATTTTATATGCTGAGGTCGATTTTATATTTAAGGTTTTCATGAGATTTTTAAATTAAGTTAAGAATGGTAATTGATTTTTCGCTGGTTACTCGGGTCTTATCAATTTTATTTAGTCTTAAGACTAACAATATTTCTTGATGAATCGTCTATTCTATTAATCATACCATTTATATTAAACATTTTAAAATGTGATGGCTTCCTAATTTTTCCTACACGTGCATTTTGATTTGAAGTTGGTTTCATATATAGAGAGTTTTGTTGTTATTGATACTTCAAAATTCGGAAAAAGGAAAAGTATTCATCTTACAGAATTTTTAGATTGTGTTATATAATTTTATGATTCATGCTTTATTTAACTGATAATTAGTTATTTATGTGTTTTTTGTTTAAGGCAAAAAAAAGCTCAAATGTTAATTAATATTAACATTTGAGCTTGTAAATGAGTGGAAATAGAATCTTTATCTTAAAATTAAAGACGCATTATAAAATTTTCTTTGTTGAGGTTAGATGTGTTATATTGCCAATTAATTTGGAGTACTTTCTCTATAACAGATTTTAATTTCGAAAAATCATTGGGTTTATTAATGTAAATATTTGCACCGTTTATAAACGTTTCATCAATATCATATTCTGAAGAAGAGGTAGAATAAATAGCAACAGACAATTCTTTAAGATGATCTGTTGTACGTATTTCTTGTAAGCATTCTAGGCCGTTCTTTACAGGCATGTTTAAATCTAAAAAAACGACTTGTGGTAAAATCGCATTTGGTAGTAGTAAAAAATCCATGAATTTCTGTCCATTTTCAAACATGGATAGTTCTGTTTTTATATGAATTTGATCCATTGCCTCTTTAAATAGAAAACGATCGTCTTCATCGTCGTCTACTAAGGCGACTTTTAGTTTTTGTAAGTTCATAAAAACAGTTGAATTTATAACAATAGGTAAGATTATTAAGTTGTTATAAATTACTTTTAGTTAAATTCTTATTATTTATAAAATTGGAATATGTAAAGTTAAAAATACGAATTAATTCTATTCAATTTTAAAAAGTTTTAAGATTATAAAGTAGATATATCTGTTGGGATATAAATGTTAAAAATAACACCTTTGTTTTCTTCTCCTTTGGCAAAAATAAAGCCATCGTGATTTTCTACAATTTTCTTAACTATAGCTAAACCAATACCTGTTCCTTCGTAGGCTGTCCTTGTGTGCAAACGTTCAAAAACGTCGAATATTTGTTCGCTGTATTGTGGCGCGAATCCAATACCATTATCAGAAACCTTTAGATGGCAGTATTCGCCTTCGGCAGTGAGTTGTTCTAACTTGAAAGTTGATCCTTTATTTATAACGCTATCTATTTTTATAATAGGAGGGACACCTTCACGTGCAAATTTTATAGAGTTATTAATTAAATTATTCATAAGCTGAATAAATTGAAACGGAATAATATAAACCGTACATAAATTTCCAACTTCTATAGTTACATTGTGTTCTCTGATTAGTTCTTTTAGATCGATTTTAACTTCGTCTAAAATGGTGTTTAAATCTGTTTTTTCGAAAGCACGGGTGGATGTGTTTGTTCTTGAATAGGTTAATAGATCTTTAATTAAAACCTGCATTCTATGTGCTGCATTTTGCATTCTTTTAAAATAATCTGCTCCAGATTCGGAAAGATTATCTTTTTCTAGATCTAAAATTCGAGACGAAAATATTTGAATTTTCCGAAGCGGTTCTTGCAAATCATGGCTCGAAATGTATGCGAAAGATTGCAACTCTTCATTCATACGTTGCAATTCTTCAACAGAGTTTTCTAACTTTTCATTCGCTTCTCCCAATTGTTTAGTTCGGTCTTTTACTTGTAGCTCTAATTCTTGCAAAAACATTTTGTGGTCTTGTATGTCTGTGCTTGTTCCTACCCAACGTTGTATCTTTCCTTTTTCGTTACGTTGTGGAAGGGCGCGACTTAATTGCCATCTGTATTGTCCGTCGTGTCTTAAAAAACGATGTTCCATTAAAAAGTCCTCTCCAGTTTCGATAGATTTATTCCAAAGGAATACATTTTCTTCTCTTTCATCTGGATGCACAATATTCAACCAATTTGATGGACTTAGAGTTTCTGATGTGTGGCCTGTATATTCGTATACGGTTTGATTATAATAATCTAATAAGCCATCTGTGTTTGCCGTCCATATTTTTTGAGGCATGGAATCGGCTAAAAGTTTAAACTTTTGTTCATTATCTTTTAATTGTTGCTCGTTGCGTTTTTCGGCAGTTATTTCTCTTAGTGTTCCGAATAGCTTTGTTGGCGTTCCATCTTCATCATAAAATACTTTTCCGTGCGTTCGAATCCAAATGATAGATTCGTCTTTTTTTCGGGTTCGTACTTCGTAAAAATAAGTTCCTGTTTTTAAGGCATTTTTAAAAGCAGGAAGTAAAATAGTGTTTAGATCTTCCTTAACAGTACGGCTTCTAATAAATTCTTTAGTTAAAATATCGCTTTCTGGGTACCCTAATATGTGACACAATCGTATGCTATGCGATAGAAATTTACTCTTTAAATCCAATTCCCAGGTCGCTAGTTCTGCCGCTTCAGTGGCAATTCGTAAACGGGTTTCTGTTTTTTCAATTTGTTTTCTGGAGTTTACTTTTTCTGTAACATCTACAGCAGTAATAATTAGACCAGTAACAATATGGTCTGCTTCGTATACAGGTGAGTAATCTAAATCGAAATAAAATTCTCGTGTACCGTCTTTACCATCAATTATTGCAAAGGCTTCTTTTTCGCTATACGGTTTACCTGTTTTATAAACAGTATCTAAAAGTTGCGGAAATTTTTGTTGTTTTAGTTCTGGAAAAACATCCAATAATTCGATATCTATACAAGACTCGTAATCCTTTCTCCAGATGTCGTTTAACATCGTTTCGTTAGCGATTTTAATAATATGCTTTGGCCCATGAAAAACACAAATGGGAATAGGGCTTTGTAATACAAGATTTTTAAATCTATTCTCACTTTCAAAAACGGTTTGTTTGGCGGTAACTGAGTCTGTAACTTCTGTAGTAGCTAAAATTATTCCCGTAATAATTTCATTTTCATCCCGAATTGCTTCTCCTAAAAAATTATAATAACGTGTTTGCGAAGTATCTTTTTGAGGTAGAGTTATTGGTATTTCAGCAATCTGAAAACTCTTACCAGAATCGAGAGTTTTTAATATCTCAGTTTTTAAATCGATTGGAGTACTTGGTAAAGCATCTACAAAAGGGTCTCCAACGGCAATTTTGAAATTTTTATTGAATAATTGTCTATGCTTCCAATTAATAGTGTCTATTAATTTTGTTTTCGAAGACACAATTAAAACACCTATTGGAGCTTGTTTTACAATATTGGTAAATCGCGATGTTAATTTGGTTAGTTTTTTATTGGCTTTTACATTTAGAGTGTCGTTTTGGCAAGTCACCAAAACACCTTCGGCTAAACCTTCTTGTACTTGTAAAGGGATGAAATTGAAAGACCAATATTTTTTATTCTGACCTTCGTACTTAAATTCCACAGCATCAATAACTAGTGGTTTTCCTGATTTTAAGATATTTTCTAAGGGTTGGATTAATTCTGAAAACACTTCAGGACTTATGTTTTTAAATGATTTACCAAGATAGATGTGATTATTGTTTTCAAAAAAACAGGCATCATAAAAGGCTTGATTATAAAAAAATAAACCATCTGTTCCCCAATATAAAAATTGAGGTTGTTCATTTTGAAATATCATGTTTAGCGTGAAGATTAGATTTTGCGACCAATCTTCAATACGTCCTAAAGATGATGATGTCCAATCTTTAGAATTTACGAGTGTTCCTATTTCGGAAGTTGTAAGTAATATGTTTTGTTGTGTGCCCATGCTAAAAAAATACTGCCTAAAAGCTGTTGAATTTAAAAACCTCCAAAATTATATTTGAAGGTTTAAAGTTGTAGGTTAATATAATGTTCAAGGTAATAAATTTTCTTGTTTTTTAATTATACGATTAATTATTTTCATTTCTGTCCTTTAACTGAAGCTCTAAGGCTTTCGATGTTTTCTGAATCGCTTCTTCTATAGACTCTTCATTAGCAAAGGCAAATAAGCTAGATTTTGATGTTTCAAGTTTTATTTTACAAATATTATCTAGATCATTTCTTGAGTTTTCTACTTTAAAAAACACATTTGCGACAAGCACAAAAGGGAATTTTTTAGCTAAAGGATTTAATTTTTCTTCAACTAAATATTCAAAATAATTATTTTTAGGTATGTTCACGTATTCAAATAGTAGTTCCATGACCTATAAGTTTTAACTGTTTATTTCTATCTCCAAACTTATGTCTTTAATATGGTTTGCTTTGACTCCAATGCATTTTAGATGTGCTCAAATGATAATTTTTTGTTAAAATTAATTTTTAAAATTGAGTTATGAAATCGCGGAAATTGCATTAAAATTTATACTTTTATAAAAGAAAAATAGACTAATTTCTTATATGGCGCATACATTTCAAAAAACATTTAAACTTAAAGATTTACCATATTTATTAAAGGATACTTTTAATAGATGGATGGCAAGTGATCCTTGGCGTTTAAGCGCAATTATTGCGTATTATTCCATTTTATCGCTACCAGGACTTTTAGTTATTATTATAAATGTGATTGGTGCTATTTGGGGAACAGAAATTGTTGAAGGTGAATTAACCAAGCAAATTTCTGAAGCTTTAGGTAGCGATGCCGCGACATCTATACAAACAATGATTACCGAAACCCAAAATTCTGACCGGAATTTGTGGTCTACAATTGTGGGGATTGCAACTTTACTTTTTGGTGCAACGGGTGTGTTTTATCAATTGCAAATATCTTTAAATGATGTTTGGGATATTGAAATGATTCCGGGGTCTGATTTTAAAAATATTTTAATAAGTCGTGCACGTGGTTTTGCTTTTATACTTGTGGTAGGTTTTTTACTATTAGTAAGTCTTATGGTGTCTGCCAGTATTTCAATCTTAAATAATTACATCCAAAAAATATTTCCTGATATTGTCTTATATGCTGCTTATATAATAGATTTATGCTTGTCGTTAGCAATAATATCTGCATTGTTTTCACTTATGTTTAAGTACTTGCCAAATGCTAAAATACCATGGAAAAGTGTTTGGTCTGGCGGATTTTTAACAGCTGTATTTTTTGTTATCGGCCAATCGTTATTAGGGCTTTATTTTACAAAAGCAGATCCAGGCTCTACATATGGTGCTGCAGGAACGGTTGTTTTAATATTACTTTGGGTATCTTACTCTTGTCTTATTTTGTTCTTTGGCGCTCAATTTACTTGGGTGTATGCAAAACATTATACCATAGATATTACACCTACAGATCACGCCAGAATAAAGTTGAATAAACAAACTCAAACATAATTCTACATGTAAAAAGCCCCACCAAAAATTTTCATTTCAGCGGGGCTTCCCTTTAAAAAAAATTAACTAACATTATTTTACCAATTATTAATCTCATCTTGAAGTTCTTCCTTGGTTTTACCTGTTTTCTCTTGAAGTTTACCAACCATTTCGTCGAATTTTCCTTCAGAATAAGTTAAATCGTCGTCGGTAAGGTCACCATATTTTTGTTTAAACTGACCTTTAATTTGTTTCCATTTTCCTTCTATTTGATCCTTGTTCATGACTTTATGTTTTATGGTTATTACTGATGTAAAATTATTCTTAATCTGGATGAAGGGTTATCTGTTTTACTTTAATTTTTAACGCAATCGCTAATCGTCTAAGTTGTGTGTAATTATATGACGGTCTGTTATTTTTAAAACGGACCTTTACTTTTAATAGACAACTTTACGGCATTTGTTTGTTTGATAGTGTTCATTCAAGTTTAAACTATTTATTACCTAGTAAAAGATTAGTGTTTGTATTATATTAAAGCATTTCTAAAATTATAACAGGAGAATAAAAGTGTTCTATATAAAGGTGACTTAATTGGGGTCGCGAGGTGTTATGTGTTTACAAGGTGTTACAGCTAACAATTGATGGTTTTGAATTAATTAATTCTGAAGTTTCTAGCGATATTTGATGTATCTTAATTAAATACCAATGTCATGGAAGATAGGCCTAGAATTAAAAATGAAGCTCAATATGATGCTTTGCGGGATAAAGGATACAGCAAAGAAAAATCTGCCCGAATCGCAAATTCTCCAAATGCAGAAAAACATGGCGGCGAGGCAAGCAATTACGAAGACAGAACCAAAAACGAATTGTACGACCAGGCCAAACAATTAGAGATTAAAGGCCGCTCTAAAATGAATAAAAGCGAACTGATTTTGGCACTGCGCAATCATTAATAAATACATAACTTTAACTAACATCCATATTATTTACACATGCGAAAAAGAATATCATCTAGTATAATTAGACAAGCGTTTGTTTTGTTACTTATCTGCTTTTTTGGAATCATTATCATTATAGAATTAATTCCATATTTATCGGGGATTTTAGGTGCTATTACTTTTTTTGTATTGTTACAAAAACCAATGGAATATCTTTTAAAAAAAGGTTGGAAACCTGCGCTTGCAGCATCGGTATTATTGTTTTTGTCGTTTATAGGGATCTTAATTCCAATTTCGGCAACAGTGCTTTTATTGGGAAGCCGGGTAGAAAAAGCAATTTCCAAATCGGAAGTGTTTATAAAAACCATAAAAGATCAAGTCTCTACTTGGGAGCATGAATTGGGATATCAATTCACATCAAAAATAGATGCTACTTCAATATCAACGTGGCTTTCAGAAAATGTTCCAGACTTTCTTGGTAGTACGTTTAATATGCTTATTGCGATAGCCATTATGTATGTTTTGTTGTATTTTATGCTAAGTAATAGGAAGGCACTTCAAAAAGCATTGTTAGACTATATTCCTATTAGTAACGATAATTTAAGAGTCATTGGTCGCGATAGTTTGTCTATGGTAAAATCTAACGCTATAGGTATTCCATTAGTCGCTTTTGCTCAAGGAATAGTCGCATTAATTGGATTCCTGATTTTTAATATTGAAGATCCATTTTTTTGGTCTGTAATTGTTTTTGTAGGTTCAATGATTCCATTTGTTGGAACTTTTATAGGGACTTTACCTGTATTTGTACTTACACTTATAAGCGGACACGATACTCAGGCTTGGGGAATTTTAATATATGGAATAGTTGTAATTGGTTCTACAGATAATTTACTTCGTTTGTTTATTCTGAAAAGATTAGACGATGTTCACCCTTTAATTACATTATTTGGAGTACTTGTAGGAGTTCCGCTTTTTGGATTTATAGGACTAGTTTTTGGACCCTTACTTATCAGTTTGTTTTTACTCGTTCTCCGAATTTATAAAGAGAAATATGGTAAAGAAGATGAGATTACCGAAGAGACGCGTTTATAACCGTTTTTAATTAAGGCGTAAAAGTCTACAGCAGATTCTAGTAAATGAATTTATATGAATGAAAGTCATTCCGCTTAAGTTCGTTTATAATTTCAAAATAGAGCAATCATGTTTTACAAATTATCGAATATTGCAAATCGTGCTTCAGTTGAAAATTCACTTTGTGCAAAATTCAAATTCCCACATATATATAAACCAAAGAAAATTATAGATGGTACCACAGAAAGTGTGTTACCTATACTAACTTCCGAAAATAAAAATCAGATACAGTTTGCTATTTGGGGGATGCTACCAGAATATTTTAAAGGCGATTGGAAACCCTACCAGAATGTTCAAAATACCCTAAATATAAAAACAGGAACCTTAAAAAAGCATTTAGAGTTTTATAGAAACAGTCAAGTTAAACGCTGTTTAATTCCAATAACCGGATATATAGATTTCGACAATATTAAAGGAGAAATCACACCATACCTTATTAGTCATACTAAAGCGACACCATTTTGTGTTGCTGGGATATACAATCAGTTAGAAGATGGATTTTTAACTTTTTCAATAATTGTAAATGAAGATTTAGATACAACTTCAACTTCTGTTTCATCAAACCAGCCTGCTATTTTACATTGTAACTATCATCAAGACTGGCTGAATCCAGAAATAGATACTTTGCGAGCTTTAGATTACTTACAGCAGCCTCACGATTATACTGTAAGCCGTTTCCCAACATCTACACATTTATTATTAAATAGTTATTCTGAAAACCATAACGAGGATTTAGGTCTTGAAGATGCTGTTTAATTGGGGGTCTTTCGATTTGGGTTAAGTTTAAAACGGATACAGTTAAATGGTCTTTTAAAAAACCTAGATCTTTACAGTAAGGAAATGATACAACAGTTATTTCTTAATTTACATTAACCATTTAAAACCATATATTATGCTACGTTGGACAGTAACATTCGTAATTTTAGCAATCATCGCCGCCATTTTTGGATTCGGTGGAATAGCTGCAGGAGCTGCAGGAATTGCAAAAGTATTATTTTTTATATTTTTAATTTTATTTGTAATATCTCTATTTACAGGTAGGAACCCAATTAAATAATTTATTAACCACCAAAAACTTTTAAAATGAAAAAATCAGCTTATTTATTTTTAGTCGCTATTGCGATGACAGCCTCATTATCAACTTTTACAAGTTGTAGAGATCAAAAATCAGCAGGAGATAAAATTGAAGACGTCGCAGATGATGTTGGAGATGGAATTGAAGATGCTGCAGACGATATTGAAGACGCTGTAGATTAGTACGAACGAGAAAAATAATTATTTTCTATATATATTTAAAGGGTGTGTTCTATTGGAATATACCCTTTTTTAATTGAAACATGAACCACAAAAAAGAACGATTATGAAAATTACAGATGAATTTGCAAAACATGAAAACGATTTTATAAAAAAATATCAAAATAAAGGATATACAGCAAACTACCGAGTTGTAGATGAAATGCTTGTAGATTTAGAAACAAAGACTAAATTTAAACCAGAAGACGTTAAGGTCGTTGCAGAACACCGTTACGAGGGAATGAGTAACCCCTCGGATATGTCAATTTTATATGTGATCGAAACACCTTCGGGCTCTAAAGGAACGTTTTTAACTGGTTTCGGACCTACGGCAGATTTAGATAATGCAGAATTTTTTAAATCTATACCAAGTACAAATTTTTCGGAGGATTCGAATATTTTAAAAGATTAATTATAATATAAATGAATTAATTAAGCCTGTTTTTACAGGCTTTTTCATGCCCATATGCAAAGTTTAAATAACATCTTTAGTGTTGGAAATGCTTAGATATTTGTATTTTGCTAAAGGTATAGTTAAATATGTTCTTATGAAATTATTCGTTAAATTCGATTACCATGTGGTTTGTAAACGTGTTTTAGAGGCTCAACTTGAATCATTACAAATTCCGTATAAATTAAACGGGATAGGAGAAATTGAATTATCTTCAGATTTAAAACAAGAAAAAAAAGAAGCCTTAATTAAAGGCTTGGCATTTTACGGCATACAAATTATTCAAGATGAAAAAGATGTTTTAGTACAGCGTATAAAAGATATTATTTATGAAATGATATTTTCTAATGAAGAAAATAAAACTGATAAAACATCAACAGTACTCGCTAATAAATTAAACTATTCTTATAGTTATTTGTCGGCTATTTTTTCTGAAATTACATATTCATCAATCGAGAATTTTGTCATTTTAAAAAAGATAGATTATGCAAAAGAATTGATGGCCAGTAACGATAGTTTAACACTTACCGAAATTGCACATCGATTACAATACAGTAGTGTGGCACATTTGTCGAGTCAGTTTAAAAAAATAACAGGATTAACACCTTCTAGTTTTCAGAAAATTATGGCAAAGCGTAGAGCACGTGTTTAAAGACTGACTTTTGAAATTAGGTGATATAAAAAAAGGGTTCTAAATTAATATTTAGAACCCTTTTTTAGGAATACAATGTAATTTATTCGAATGCCTTATAACTAAATTTTTGACCTCCAACAGAGGCTTCAGCCATTAATCCAGCTTTAGAATGTGTAAATACCATAACACCATCTTTATATTTAGCGTCTAAACTTTCTCCAGATTTTAAAGCTACTGCAGAAACACCAGCATCAAATGCAAAATTGCCTTCTTTAAATTTTTCTACATCAGTTAATTGTTCAAAAAAGATAACTTCGATTAAAGATTGTCCTCCAGCTTGAAGTCCTACGCTAAGTTCTTTTAATGCAGCCATTCCTTTTTTCTCTCCGTATTGATATAATACCCCGTTTCCAGAAGCACCACCAACAATAAATCCACCTTTACCAACATTTGGAAATATGACACAACCTGCAGAGGTGTTGAATAATTCTCTTAATCCTGGGTTAACTTTTAGAAGTGTTGATACCGCTTCATCCGATTCTTTAATTATTTTTTTATCTTTTTTACTTTGTGCATTTACAGCAAAAGACATGCTACACACTACTAATAAGATAAATACGTTCTTTAATAGTTTCATAATGTTTTCTGGTTTAAAATGTTTAATTATTAAAATTACGATATTTTATAACACAAAGTATAAATAAATCTATAATTGGAATGAGATTTTTAATGGTTTTCTAACTTTTAAAAGTTTAAAAAAAGTAATGTTTTGGTAAGGTTCATGTAACAAGTTAAACAGGTTTTTTCGTCCAGTTTAATCTAAAGAGATTTGGATTTGATGTAAGATTTTTTTTTAACACCTCCGAATAGGATTGACATTTTGATTTATGAAATCGCTAAGTTAAACACGAGAATCCAATTTAAAACCAATATCTTCTGTAATATATTTCTGAGTAAAAATTTGTCGATATTATAATACGTTCTAATATCAAGAGAATGGTTTTAATCAGGATCTTAAAACTGAAATACAATTTGAGATTATTCTAAGAGGAAACCATACAGCTTGTGATCAATCTGAAAAACGACCTTAATTTTAATTTTCTAGGAATATCTAATCCAATTTAGTAAATTACTTCAGTTTTAATAGACAACTATCTTAATATCAACTTGAAATGAAAAATATTTATCTCCATTATGTTTTTATTTTAGTGCCTATAACCGTGCTTTTATTGTTAAATGCAATGGATTTGATTTCTAGCACTTTGTTTCTTGCTTTTTTACTTTTTTATGCTTTGGTATACCGAACATATATTGATGGTAAACGCCTTGCCGATAAACATCTAATTGATAAAAAAGATATTTGGAAGATGGTATTTCCTAGTAATTATATGCGTTTTTTTAGAGAATTATACTTGGAGAAATAAAAAGTGTTTAATTAATAATTAGATGTTTAACTTCTTGAAAATTTATTTTAGTTAACAAGGATAATACATAGCTATTTTACTTAAATAGTATGAATAAAATTTAATTTAGGGTTGGTTGTCTAATCACCCAAACATACAGTTGTTTAATTTACTATCTTCAGCAATTACAATCATTAACAAGGTTTAAAAAAGCTGAATTTTCATGAATAATTATAAATTAATTATACGGTATGTAATTACAGGAATTCTATTTGTTGTAGTTCCTATAATCATTGTAATGCTTTTATTAGGTAAAGCGTTAAGCATTCTAAGGCCTTTAGGTCATACAATAACAGAGCGGTTTCAGTTGGCCTCTATTTTCGGTCCGGCTGCCGTTGTATTAGTGAGTTGTTTTATTATTTTGCTACTAAGTTTAGTCTGTGGTTATTTTATAGTGAATGGTTTTTTAAAGCAATGGAGTAATAAGTTTGAAGCAACTTTGTTTTATCATTTTCCCTCTTTTCAAATGCTGAAATATAAGTTTATTGATGAAGATGATTATAAAAAACAAAATTTCTGGGAACCTATTTTATTAAAGGACGATACTGTATATCTCATCGCTTTTATTACCGATAAAAGCCATCCCAATTTCTTATCTATTTACGTTCCAGATGCTCCTAAAATGGATGCTGGCGAAGTACGTTATATGCTGACTTCAGATTGTGAATACATCCCAATAACCATGAAACAAGCTATGAATGGGATTCGTAATTTCGGAATAGGTATCAATCCCGAAGTGTTTTCAAATATCAAATAGAATTTATAAATTTTTTTTATTAGTAGGATTTTTTAGAATACGAAAGAGACACTAAAAGAACTCATTTTATAATATGAATTAAGTTCTTATTTTTACAAAGTCTAAAGAAGAATAAACACAACAAAATTCGAATTTATATGAGGCCATTTTTAATATTTATTAGTCTTTTTTCTAGTATTATAGTGTTTGCACAAGCACCAAATGTAATGTTAAAAGGTGTTGTTTTAGAGCAAGGGTCTAATCTTTCAGTGCCTTATGCTACAGTAGTTATTGTAGATTCTATTTCAAATAAACCCATTACAGGAACGACAACAAATGAAGCGGGTGAGTTTAATATAAAAACGACTTCTTCCGAAGTTTATCTTCAAATTAGTTTTATAGGGTTTAAAACTTTGACTTTTAAAAACTTAGATTTCAGTAATGCTGAATACGATTTAGGGACCCTTAAAATGGAACAAGATTCACAATCTTTAGATGAGGTTTTAGTGAGAGCAGAAGTCTCTTCAACACAATTTAAATTGGATAGAAAAATATTTAATGTTGGGCAAGATATTGCGAGTACTGGAGTAAGTGCGTTAGAAGTTTTAAATAATGTGCCTTCGGTGAATGTGAATATTGAAGGACAGGTAAGTTTAAGAGGAAATAGCGGTGTTCAGATTTTAATAGATGGTAAGCCATCTGTGTTGGCAGACGAAAGTAGTAATGCATTAGGAACGATTACTGCCGATATGATTGATCGTATAGAAGTTATTACAAATCCGTCGGCAAAATATGAAGCCGAAGGAACTGCAGGAATTCTAAATATTATACTTAAAAAGGAAGATAAAAAAGGGTTGAATGGTTCCGTGTCTTTAAACACAGGAATTCCTGATAATTATAGCATTGGGATGAGCTTAAATAGAAGAACCGAAAAGTTTAATTTGTTTACACAAGTTGGCGGTGGTTACCGTTCTTTACCACGGGATAATAAATCGGAAAACACCAATTTTGAAAATAAATCGAGTGTTATTAGTGAAGGCACCGAGTATAGAAACGAGACATTTTTTAATATAACGTTGGGGACAGATTATCATATAAACGATTTAAACGTTTTAACTCTTTCGGGGAATTATGCATATGAAATTGAAGATCAGCCTTCGCAAATAGATTTTAGTTCGTATGATGATTCGGTATTAAATTCAAAATGGTTTCGTGATGAATCTACCGAAGGTACAAACCCAAAATGGCAATACGAATTAAATTATAATAAGGAATTTGAAAACAATGAAGAGCATACATTGCTTTTTAGTGTACTAGGGAATTTCTTTGGAAAAGATCAAGAATCGGAGTTTACAAATACAACAACTTATGGTGATATCGTAAATGTAAATCAGCAGACTGAAACTAAATTTCAACAAGCTGATTATACGTTTAAACTCGACTATACCAATCCGATTTCAGAAAAAGTCACCATAGAAACAGGGGTGCAGTATCTTATTAACGATGTCGGGAACGATTATGAAGTACGCGATTTCGAATCGGGAAATTGGGTGGTAGATCCACTTTTAACTAATAATTTTGAGTACAATCAGAAAGTGCTTGGTTTTTATGGAACAGGTGCTTACGAAGCTGATCAATGGGGTGTTAAATTAGGGCTTCGTGTAGAAACGACTAAGCTTTATACGTTGCTAACCAATACAGATGAAGAGAATAATCAGAACTATACAGATTTGTTTCCAACCGTTCACAGTTCGTATAAATTTAACGACGATTTTTCTATTCAAGTAGGATATTCAAAACGTATTTTTAGACCGCGTTTATGGGATTTAAATCCGTTTTTTAATATAAAGAACAATTATAATATTCGTGTTGGAAATCCAAATTTACAACCGGAATATTCTAATTCTTACGAAATTACGGGGATTTTTAAGCTAGGGAAAGTGACTTTAAATTCAAGTTTGTTTTATCTGTATACTACAGATGTTGTAGAGCATGTTTCGGTATTTCAAGATAACGTTACGTTAACAGCACCTATAAATGTAGGGACAAATGGGGCTTTGGGTTTCGAATTAAACGGAAAGTATTCCCCTCTAGATTGGTTATCTTTTAACGGGGATTTTAATTTTAATTACTTTAAACGTAAAGGAGCTTTCGAAGCGCAGTCATTTGATTTTAATGGAGACCGTTGGAACGGTAGGTTAACTTCGAAAATACGATTGCCAGCCGATTTTGATTTTGAAATTACAGGTCAGTTTCAATCCGATTACCAAACGGTGCAAGGTGAAGATTATGGTTTTGCTTTTGCAGATTTAGGGTTGCGTAAAAAAATATTGAAAGGTAAAGTGGTTGTGAATTTTGCTATAAAAGATGTATTCGAATCTCGGATTTACGAAAGCACCATTTTAAACGCTAATAATTATAATTACAATAGTAGCACACGAGGTCGATTTTATACACTTGGTTTTAGCTATGGTTTTGGTAAAGGAGAAGCCATGACGTATTCTGGTAGCAGACGCTAGAAACGTACTTTATATTCATCACAATTTCAGAATAATAATGACTACATTTCCTGTTACAACCTCTACGCTTTCAGCTTCAGATTTACGCCAATTTTTAATTGAAAGATACGGCTTAAGTGATTCCTGTTTATGCTCATTGTTTAGAACAGGAATGAACCATACCTTTTTGTAAACGATAGAAATATTAAATATGTATTTAGAGTGTATTGTCATGATTGGAGATCAAAAACTGAAATTTTAGAGGAGTTCAGTTTGCTAAATGAATTAAAGCAACATGGAGTTGGTATTTCGTACCCGATATCAGATATAAAAGGAGAATTTTTACAAGACATAAAAGCACCTGAAGGTTTACGTTATGCATCACTTTTTTCGTTTGCGGAAGGTGATAAAATTCGTTTTATGGATGAGAATACTTGTTTTTCGATTGGAAAACTAATGGCTAAAATTCATAAAATAACAGAAAACAAGTTCATTAATAGGATTCAGTATAGCACTGAAACATTATTGGATTTGCCTTATACTTATGCCAATAAATATTTTAAGGATACGCTTACTGAAATGCAATTTATTAAACAGAAATCTGAAGAAATTAGCAAGACTTTTCAAGCTGTTAATAAGAAAAAAGTGAGATATGGAATTGTACACTTGGATATTTGGTATGATAATATGAGTGTAAAAAACAGTAATGAGATCACTATTTTCGATTTTGATTTTTGTGGAAATGGTTGGTTTGTTTACGATGTCGGGTATTTCTGTAAACAATTATTTCATATAGAAACAGATAAAGCGGTTTACGAATCGAAAAAAGCCCGATTTTTGGAAGGATATAATAGTGTTTTAAAATTATCTGAAGAAGAATTGGAGTTAATTCCTTCAGCCGGAATTGCAGTTTGGGTTTTCTATCTTGGTGTACAATCCCTGCGTTTCGATTGGTCTAACATATTCTTAACCGAAAACTATTTAAAAATGTATATAGGTAGAATTCAGTCTTGGAACGACTATTATAATACCGTATAATTTTAAGATTTAGAAGTATAATTAACAATAGCTTATGTGATCTGCATGTGTTTTTAAATGAATATTTAGTAACTTAGAGTCAGGTAAATTAGCAGTGAAAATTTAAAATCAGAATCATGAAAAATATTTTAGTCACCATCGATTTTAATGGCAAAGAAAAATTATTATTAGAAAAAGCGCACGACCTAGCAGTTGCTTTTAATTCTAAATTATGGATTATGCACATAGCAGCTCCAGACCCAGATTTTGTAGGGTACAGTGTCGGTCCTCAGGAAGTTAGAGATGATCGCGCAGAAGATTTACGGACAGAACATCGTTTGCTTCAGCAATATTCTGATGAGATGATTGAACGTGGCCTAGATGCTGAAGGTTTATTGGTAGAGGGTGCAACTATTGAAACCATTTTGAATGAAGCAGATAAACTACACGCTGATATTATAATTTCTGGACATGAAAATCATGGGTTTTTTTATAGAGCAGTTATAGGAAGTACTGCAGAACAACTTATAGAAAAGTCTAAAATACCTGTATTAATAGTGCCTTTAAAATAACGCTCTAGAATTTACAACAAATCAGTGTTTGATAACTAGCCTTCTTGTTGATGATTGAAGAATATGTCGTTCTGGAACTAAGAATATCAAATTTTATGTATTCACATTTAGACCATTAAATAATATATATTAACATTTTAATTTGAACTTTTAAAAAATCAATATTTGACAAAAAATATGACTATTGAAGATGCGGTAGGTACGTTTACTATAATAGGTCGAAATCAAAATGATAGTGAACACAGTTATAAGGGGACGCTTCAATTGTGGTTGGATGAGACTAATCGAATTCGTGCAAAATGGTTAATAAATAACGAGCAAGAACAATTTGGAACAGGCTTTTTTAAAGACAATATTTTGGTTGTCAATTTTTACTATTTAGACGCAGATGGTAAAAAATATAAAGGTGTTGTGGTATATCGGTTTTTGTCTGCAGACATTCTAGATGGTTTTTGGTCAGAAAAACATGGAGACCCATTATATTTGGGAGAAGAACGTTGTTTTAGAGAGAAAAGTGGAGAACATTTATTAGATTAAAACAGATTCAATTTATAATAAAACTGAACCTGTTTTGTCTGGTTTTCAAATAAATAACTAAACTTTTCCTAAATAGTATTATTTGTCTAAAGTTCTTAAATACTCTAAAACAGCTCTCGCATTGGCTTCATTAATTGGAGCTGTTACCATTGGTATTTTATCGTATTCTTCAAAAATGCCTTTTGCTAAAGGGTCTTCTTTAATCATTTGAGACGTATTCATTGTCATATTCATAATCCATTCCGGACTTCTTTTTGCTGTAATATCACCTAAGGCAGGACCAATGAATTTTCTGTCGATTTTATGGCAAGCCATGCAATTAATTTTAAATAGGTTTTCTCCTTTTTTAGCTAATGGGATATCTATAGTATTATCTAATTCTATATTTTTAATAGGTCCGATACCTTTGTTGTCAAGGTCAACAATAGATTCAAAAGACGTGTTTTCTTTGGTTTTTACTTCTGTCGTTTTTTCAACGGTTTTAGTTGTGTTTGGCGAGTATTCGAATTTCTTTTTTTCTGGTTTATCACCACAGCTAAGAATAAGCAATGCAATTGCAATACATAGTAGGTTTTTCATGTCATTTTAAATTTTTAAGCCTCAAAAATTAATTTGCAAAATATGTAAAAACACTTGTTTTAAATATGATGATAATCATGTTTTTTAACTCATGTATTGAATAGAAATCAATCTACTTCATTTAATCTTAATTTCTTTGAAGACTATAGTCCTTCTTATAATTGTTAATTTGTAATTTTAAAATTCAGAATTCTATGTAGACGATTTTGAGGTTTACATTTGCTATAACTTTAATATATTTTTAAATGAGACTTGCTTTTTTGTTATTTCTTTTTGTGTTTTCTTTAACGGCGCAAAACATTACAGGAACCATTTTAGATCGGGAAACAAATACACCGTTAGAGGATGTGAATGTTTATATTAAATCTGCTGAAAAAGGGACTGTTTCGAATGGGAAAGGAGCGTTTGTTTTACAGCTTCAAAAACAACTTAATTTAACAGATATTATAACGTTCTCTAGTGTGGGATATGCTACTGCAAATTACTCATTCGAGCAAATTAAATCTTTGAACTTTATTATTTTCCTAATGAAGAAAAGTGAGCAGCTAGACGAAATTACTTTACTTTCAGAGCAAGAATTTAATCCGAAATTGAATTATAAAAAATTAGCAAATTTAGAAGAAAGTATACATCATTTTGGATCTGCATTAGTAGGTCATAAGATTTACATTATTGGAGGAGATAAAACGGTTATAGAAGAAACAGAAAAGAAGGCTTTTAATGAGTCTCAATCTTTTGATGAAATGTTAAAGCTTTTCAATGCAAAATTGACTTGGGAGCATTATAGCGATAAACTACAAGTGTACGATATTGATAAAGATACTGTAGAAATTTCAGATTTAGCATTCGGAGAAAGAGCATATCATAATATAGTTTCTGTAGATGATAAATTGTATGTGTTAGGTGGGAAATCGTTGTCAGTAAATCAGAAAATTGAGTATTTAGAACATAAAATTGAAGTACTAGATCTGGCAACAAACACATTAGAATTTGATGAAACTTATCCCCATCAGGCACTTAATTTTGCATCGGTCGCCTATCAAGATAACCTTATTGTTATGGGAGGATCTACAAAGTTGAAAGTGAATAGAGATAAAGTGTATAGCGACAAATCATACATTTATAATATCACTTCTGGTTATTGGTATGAATTAGCGAATATGACTATGCCAAAAGAAGTGAATGCGGTAATAGTTGAAAATAAAATTTATCTTATTGGAGGTTACAATAATAAGGCACTAAAAGATATTGAATATTATAATCTTAAAACAGGAACTTGGCATACAGAAGGTAATTTGTTTTACGGAATAGATAATCCGGCATTAACGCAGCATGATGATGTTATTTATGTTTATCATAATGGAAAATTGTTAACGTTTAATGTAGATACGAAAGTTTTAAATGAATATAAAATAGGGTTGAATTTATCTGATGCTGCGCTTTTTTATGCGAATAATACACTGTATATAGTTGGAGGCAGTACCGAATTATATTATGGAATTTCTCTTTCATCAGGGATATATTCAATAGATTTAAAGGAATTTAATAGAACCCGAATTCTTCAGACTAAAACATTAAAGTAGGTAGTGTATTGTGACATGAAAAACACATTCTTTTTTAAAGGCATATTTCATTAAGAACTGTTAAGTGTTGAGAAATAAAATCTATTATTTCTAAATTGTAAATTTCAAAAAGTGAGTTGGTTATTTTCGTTGTCAAGACATATTATATCAAAAATTCATCATTTACAGAGTTACAATGCAGAGATGTTTCCTGAGTGTTGTAATGTATTGAATCTTAAATTTAGGTCTAATTATAGAAAGGTCAGAAAGTTGTTTCTGTTTTTGTCTTTATATACATAATTTAAGCATATATTAGGTTAATGTGTATTTGCGTATAGAAATACTAATTAATGTTTCAATAAGTCTGAGCTTAGATTAAAACAGTTCTCGGAGGTTGAGTTTTTGTTATTCGAACTAAAGTAATTTGTATGAATTCTTGTAAGTGTGCTTGCAGTCAGTTGAATATAAATTACATTACAGTTGTCTTTTGCAGAATAGGAGCCTCAATTTCGAAAACCGAGACAATACATCATTAATTTCTGTGTGTTATATGATTTGATTATTAAATAAAATTCCTGAATAAGAAGTCTATTTGTTGTTTGTTCAATGATATAGGTGTTTTATTTCTCCTTTTTATCAAATTCACGTATTATTTATACTTTAACTTTTGTAATCGTAAAAAAAACTATATTTTTGGTAAACCAAATTGGTGAACCAATTAAAAACAACAACAAACAACTATGCGATTACAATATCCCAAGTCGGTAATGGACTTCTTTTTAGTGCTGTTTTTAAGTGGAATTTTTGTGTTGACATCATGTAAAGACAATACACAATCGCAAAATATAGTAAGTACCGTAGAGATGTTTAATACTGCCGTTTCTAATGCAAAGCCAGGAGACGAAATTGTTTTAGCAAATGGTGTTTGGAATAATGCAGAACTTGTTTTTGAAGGCAAGGGAACAGCAGAATACCCTATAAAACTTACCGTAGAAGAAAAAGGAAAGGTCACTTTAGAAGGCGCTTCTAACCTTCAAATTGCTGGAGAACATTTAATTGTTGAAGGTCTTGTTTTTAAAAACGGATACACACCAACAAATGCTGTGATTTCCTTTAGAAAAAATAGAGATGAACTTGCTAATAATTGTCGGTTAACCGAATGTGTTATCGATAATTTTAATAATCCAGAGCGTCATGTACAAGATTACTGGGTGACCATTTACGGAAAAAACAATAGGATAGATCATAACCACATTGTTGGTAAAAAGAATTTAGGTGTAACTATGATTGTTGGTCTAGATACTAAAGGCAGTGTCGAGAATAACCATCATATAGATCATAATTATTTTGGACCACGTCCAACGTTTGGAAATAACGGAGGAGAAACTTTAAGAATCGGTACAAGTCATCATGCCTTAGAAAATTCAGGTACAGTTGTCGAGTCTAATTATTTCGATAGATGCGATGGAGAAATAGAAACTGTATCTAGTAAATCTGCCAATAATATTTATAAATACAATACTTTTTTTGAATGTACAGGAACATTAACCTTACGTCATGGGAATGAAACCATGGTAGACGGGAATGTGTTTATTGGAAACAACAAACCAAATACTGGTGGTATTAGAATTATTAACGAAAATCAAATCGTACAGAATAATTATCTTGTTGGTATAACAGGATATCGTTTTAGAGGCGCCTTTGTTGTTATGAACGGTGTGCCAAATTCTACTCCAAATCGGTATATGCCTGTTATAAATAGTAAGCTGTTAAATAATACGTATGTGAACTGCGATAATATTTTATTTTGCGCAGGAAGTGACGAGGAACGTAGTGCACCACCTACTGATACAGAAATAACAGGAAATGTTTTTTATAACGATCACAAGGAAAATATTTTTACGGTTTTTGATGATATTAGCGGTATCACATTTAATAATAATATTATAGGCGAAAATCTTGTAACAGATATTGCTAGCGGATTTATTCACGCCGATCTTAAATTAGTTAAAAACGACCAAGGGTTTTTAATTCCGACTTCAGAAAAAATAAAAACGCCAATTACCATAAGTAAAAATATAGCGACTAAAGACAATACGGGTACAACATGGTACTCTAAAGCAGACAAAACAGTACGACTTAATTCTGGTAAAATAATTACTGTAGCGCCAGGTATTAATACATTATCTGCAGCAACTAGTGAGTCTAGTCCAGGAGATATTATAGAACTGACTTCGGGAGAGACTTATGTGTTAACCAAGGCAGCAAAAGTTAAACATCCACTTACATTTAAATCTTCAGGCAAAGAAAAAGCAGTTATTTTATTCGAGCGCATGATGGCTTTCGAAATAGAAAACGGAGGAAGCTTGTTTTTAGAGAATTTAAAATTTGATGGCGCTAGTGCTCCAGATTATGCTGGGAATTCAGTAATAAGCACGAGCAAAAAATCAATGACAGAAAACTATAAATTGTTTATAGATAATTGTGATTTCGAAGATCTAATTGTGAATCATTCATTTGATGTGTTGCGTGTAGGTAAAGGTACATTTGCCGATACTATTAGCATTCAAAATTCAAAATTTAAAAATATCACAGGTCATATTGCAGCATTAGATACCGAAACAGATGATATTGGAGCCTATAATGTAGAATATTTAATAATGAAAAATAATATTCTTACAGATGTGCAAGGTGCGGCATTAAGATTGTACCGAGGAGGGAAGGATGAGAGTACATTAGGACCGTTTTTAGAAATGGATCATAATGTGTTTAATAATGTAGGTTTTGGAAGTAAGAATAAATATGAAGCTGCCGTGTCACTGTATGGTGTACAAGCAAATCGTATTGAAAATAATATTTTTAATAATACTAAACCTATCGATATGCATTTGGTTGTTGGAGAACCAATCGTTAATATTTTAAATAATAATTTTTATAATGTTGATGATATGCGCGTATCGGGAAATCAAAAATATACAGTAGAATACAGTATGGATTTAGATCCAAAATTCGCGAATACCGACACTTTTGAATTAGCTAGCGATTCACCATTAAAAGGAAAAGGAGTAGAAGGCAAAGATTTAGGAATTATAAAGTAAATTACAAACAAACAAACTAAATAAACATGTTATTAAAAAGAATCGTTTTTATTTGTTGTGTGCTCATAGTACAGAATGGATTTTCTCAAGAACATCCCAATTTAATTTTAACCAAACAAGGGGTTAAAGATATTAAAGCGCAATTAGGAAATGTCCCTTTATTTGATGCGACTTTAGCACAGGTTAAGGCAAATGTTGATGCTCAGATTGAAAAAGGTATAGATGTTCCAGTGCCTAAAGATATGGCTGGAGGTTATACTCACGATCAACATAAATTAAATTATTTAACCATGCAGGAAGCTGGTGTTTTATATCAGATTTATGGTGACGAAAAATATGCGATTTATGTAAAAGACATGTTGATGGAGTATGCCAAAATGTATAAAGGTTTGCCTAGACATCCACAAGAACGTTCGTATGCGAGAGGAAAATTATTCTGGCAATGTTTAAACGATTCCGTTTGGTTAGTATATACTGCTCAGGCTTACGATTGTATTTACGATTTCTTAAGTAAAAAGGAAGTTAAACACCTAGAAAAAGATTTGTTTAAGCCTATGGCAGATTTCTTATCTATAGAAACACCTCAGTTTTTTAATAGAATACATAACCATAGTACATGGGGAAATGTGGCTGTTGGGATGATTGCTTTAGTAATGGATGACGATGTTTTATTAGACAGAGCTCTTTACGGAATTAAAGGTCTTAAAATGGAAGAAGGTGTTAAGGATAACGATGGAGCTTTTATTAGTGTTAAAGGTCAGAAAGCAGGTTTCTTAGCAAATTTAGAAGAGCCGTTTTCTCCTGATGGATATTATACAGAAGGTGCTTATTACCAACGTTACGCCATGTATCCTTTCATGATTTTTGCAGAAGGATTACAGAATGTAGAACCAGAAACGAAGCCATTCGAATATAAAAATGGAGTATTGTTAAAAGGTGTAGATGCGTTATTAAATTTAACAGATAAAGATGGTGAGTTTTTCGCATTAAACGATTCGCAAAAAGGAATGTCATACTATACGGCGTCTCTAGTGTCTGCAGTAGATATTGCTTACTATTACGGCAAAAAAGATGTTACTTTATTATCTATTGCTAAAGAACAAGGTCGTGTACAATTAGATCAAACAGGTTTAGCTGTGGCTATGGATATTCGCGATGGTAAAGCAAAACCATTTGAAAAGAAATCAATATTGTTAACAGATGGAGCTAAAGGAGATGAAGGCGCTATTGGAATATTACGTTCTACTAAAAACGATGACTTAACTTTAGTAATGAAAAATGCTGCTCAGGGTTTAAGTCATGGTCATTACGATAAATTATCATTCTCTTTATTTCATGAAGGAAACGAAGTCGTGCAAGATTACGGATTAGCACGTTTTGTAAACATCGAACAAAAAAATGGTGGTGGTTATTTAAAAGAAAATAAAACGTGGGCAAAACAAACAATCGCTCATAATACAATTATACAAGACGAAACATCTCATTTTAATGGAGATTATGCTATCGGAAGTCTACATCATTCAGACATGTTTGTTTTTGATATAGAAAATCCTGATGTGCAAATTGTAAGTGCAAAAGAAAAAAACGCATATCCAGGGACCGTATTACAACGTACTATGGTTATGTTAAATCACGAAGATTTTATACAACCTGTAGTGTTAGATTTAATGCAAGTGAATTCAGATAAAAAACATCAATTCGATTTGCCTTTCTATTTCTTGGGACAAGTTATTTCTACGAGCTTTAGTTATAAGCAAGAAGAAGCTTTATATCCTTTAGGAAAAGAACATGGTTACCAGCATTTATGGAAAGAAGCAGTAGGTGCTTCTACGACTGGTGATGCTGCTTTAACTTGGATGGAAGACGATACATTGTATACCATTACAACTACCACAACAGAAAATGATAGTTTAATTTTCGGACGTATAGGAGCAAACGATCCTGAATATAATTTAAGACCAGATCCGGTATTAATAGTTAGAAAAAACACCGATTCGGCTTTATTTGCTTCGGTTATCGAAACTCACGGAACATATAGTGCAGTAAGCGAATTGTCGTTAAATGCATTTTCAAGTGTAAAACATTTAAGTGTATTACAAAGTTCTGAAGCATATTCAGCAGTAAATATTATAATGACAAATGGAGATTCTTTTGTATTCATTATGTCAAATTCTAACGACTCTAAAACAGAAAAACACAGCTTAACAATTGAGTCTAACACGTATACATGGACAGGCGTAAATTATTTCGAAAAACAATAATTAATTAGGTTATAAAAACGTTCGGAGCAAGTAAAGAGTTTTTAATAGGAGTAGAAATTTAATGGGAAACAGTTGGTGAAGGTTTACAAATAAAAATAATGCGCTTTGATGATAAAATCATGCTTTTCGAAGCAGGTGCTGTTGGTCAAAGGCATGAACATTACCATTCTCAAGTAACTTATGTTGTAAGTGATGAATTTGAATGAACTATTGGAGATAAAACTAAAATTATGAAATCTGGCGATGGTTTTTACATTCCACCTCACGTTATGCATGGTGCAATATGTAAAAAAGCTGGAAAACTTATCGACGTATTTAGCCCGATTCGTGAAGATTTTATGGAAAAACAACAAATATGTTAAGAATATGGTAAATATCTAGTTCTTAGAATTATACTTTTTAAATCAGTGCCTTTTGATATTTAACATCAAAAGGCACTTTTTTTTGCGATATTATTTTTTTTTAACATTTAATTAATATATATTTGGTCTACCAATCTGGGTAACCAATTTGGTTGACCAAACTGGTTTTATCAAACAAATAGAAATCCGATTAGTTCTTTTTTTATTGATTCTAAAAACAAAAAAAAAAGTTAGGTTTCCTTCCTTTTTTAAAATCCTTCTTAATAAAATGGAGGTAAGTATGCTATTACTTAACATGCACAGACTGTTGCAAAACAATGCATCACTAAACACTGTATTGCAGCGTGTGTTATAAGTTAGTTGATAGTAGGTTTCGAAAATGAAAGTAAAAAAGGCTAGTCTAAAAAAAATTCTAATTATTTATTATTAAAACAACAACAAATGAATTTGAAAAAACAATTAGTATTGTATGTAGTTCTGTTGCTAAACACAGCTTTGTTTGCACAGGATGTCGTTTCAGGTATGGTTACCGACGAGAATGCACAACCAATACCTGGCGTTAACGTCTTGGTAGTGGGTACTACGAGAGGAGCATCTACCGATTTTGATGGTAAGTATGAGCTTAACGTTGAGAAAGGTGAAATTTTACAGTTCTCTTATTTAGGTTATGTTACTAAGGTATTAACACATTCAGGAAGACAAATACTTGATGTAATATTAGCCGAAGATTTAAGTGAATTAGATGAAGTAGTTGTAATTGGATATGGTTCTCAGAAAAAATCTCACGTAACTGGAGCGATTTCAAAAGTAACAAACGATGATCTTGGCGAAATAGCAGTAGCAAGGGTCGACGATGCCTTAATTGGTCAAGTGTCAGGTGTGAATATACAAAATACAGATGGTGAAGCTGGTGCAGCTCCGACTATTACTATTAGAGGTGTTGGTTCTATGGCAGGAGATTCTACTCCATTAATTGTAGTAGATGGTATTATAGTAGATTCAAGTTTTTTAGGATCTTTAAATATGAACGATGTTGAGTCTTTTGAAATTTTAAAAGATGCAGCGTCTTCTTCTATTTATGGTTCTAAAGGAGCGAATGGTATTATCATGATTAGTATGAAACCAGGAGTTGAAGGGAAAACAAGAATTAATTATAGCACTTATACTGGTATGAAAACAGCTAGAAAAAGTGATGCTTATGGGTTTACCACTCAAGGTTGGGCAGATAAGCAAATGGAAGAAGTAGGTTCTATATCAGAATATACTAAGGCTCAGTTGCAAATTGGAACAGACCGTTCTTGGCAAGATGTGTTTTTTGAAGATGGTGTTATTAACAACCACTCTTTATCTTTAAGAGGAGGTAACGAAAATACAAAATTTGTGATCAGTTTAAATTACTCTGGAGACGAAGGAGTTATGTTGGTTGATGATTACCAAAAATATGGTGCAAGAATAAAAATTGATAGTAAATTAAACGATAAATTTAAAGTAGGAGCTAGTTTAAGTCCTGGTTTTACAGATAGAAGACGTTTTTCTGAAAACATTCATAACGTAGCAAGACACCAACCATGGTTACCTATTTATCATACAGAGCAATCACTTTCACACGTAGATCCTAATGGACCTTATGGCGATATGCAAGTAGGGGATTATGCTAGACAAGATCACTTTACATTATTCGACTTAGATGGTAATGGATTGAACGATAATCAATTACTTAACATTGGTAACAGTAATAACTCTAACCCATATGCTAGAATTGTAGAGCGTAATAGAACAGACAAAACGTTTAACTTATATGGAGGTTTCTATGGAGAATATAAAATTCTTGAAGGGTTTACCTTTAAGTCGTCATTATCAGGTTCTTATACTCAAACTAGAAGAACAGATTATATGGGGACTCTAGCTAGAGAGGTGCCTACAGATGCTTATATGGAAGAAATTTCTCAAAGTAATACGTACTTGATTTTTGACAACTTCCTTAACTATAATAAATCTATTGGGAAATCTGATATCGGTGCTACTGCAGGGGTTTCAGTAGAAAGTAGAGATTATTTCTTCTCTGGTTTTACAGGAACAGGATATACTAATGACGAGGTACAGGAAATTACAAATGCAACTGCTATTTCTGAATTTGATGGGTTTACATGGCAAAAAAGAGGTATCTCATATGTATTTAGAGGAACATATGCATACGATAACAAATACTTAGCATCTGTTAGTATTAGACGTGATGGTAGTTCAATATTTGGTACAGATTATAAATACGGTAACTTCCCTGCAGGATCTGTAGGTTGGAATATTGCTAAAGAAGATTTCTTAATAGAAAGTAATGTTGTAACAAATCTTAAACTTAGAGTGAGTTATGGTGTTACTGGTAACGACCGTTTAAATACCGGATCTGTAGATTTAGATGCGAATGGTGGTGGAGAAACTTTAAGTACTGGTAATGTACTTGTAGATTATTACCCTCACTTAGCTTTATTAGGTGCATCTGGTAACAGTTATCCTGTAGATGGCCAAATTACTGCTGGTTTTTCTCCTGTGAATATTGCTAACCCAGAATTACAATGGGAGCGTTTAGAAGAAATTAACCCAGGTCTTGACTTTGGTTTCTTAAATAATAAAATATCTGGTTCTGTAGATTGGTACCAAAGATCAAGTGATCAATTATTACTTAACAATCCAATTTCCGTAACTACAGGTTTTGATGGCGCTTTAGTAAACTTAGGTAAAGTTAAAAACGAAGGTTGGGAATTTGAATTAAGAACAAAGAACATCAATTCAGAAAAATTTAGATGGGGAACAACAGTTATCGTATCTACTAACAAAAATACATTAGTAGATTTCGCAGATTCTGATGGACAAATTACAAGTTTAGATCCTTCAAGACCTGCAGAATGGATAAACTTAGAAGGACAACCTATCTCTCAGTTTTATGGCTATGTTGTAGAGTCTGAAATTCCATTAGAATACTTAGACAGACCATACAGAAACGTAGGTGGACAATCAGGCTTAGTATATGTAAAAGATTTAAATGGTGATGGTGTTTTAGATGATGAAGATAAAACAGAATTAGGTAACCCTTATCCAGAAATGATTTGGAGTTTTACAAATGAGTTTACTTATGGAGATTTTAATTTTTCATTTATGTTCCAAGGTTCTCACGGTGCAGAGGTAAGAAACATTGCAGATCACTATTTATTTAGTAACAATAACAACAGATCGATAATTGCTAATTCAGAAGGTGTAGAAGCTCCTAATCAAGAGTTCTTGGTAGATAAGTTTTTTACAAATAGTATTGTGCAAGATGCCTCTTATATTTCTCTAAGAAATGTGAATCTTGGATATAGTTTCCCACAAGAAACTTTAGATAAACTTAAGATCGCGGGATTAAAAGTGTATGCTACAGGTCAAAACTTAATTTACTGGACTGCCGATAATTATACAGGATGGAATCCAGAAGCAATCATGAAAACAAGTCCAACACAATATGGATACCAAAGAGGTGGGTCGCCAACTTATAGCACTATATCTCTTGGTTTAAATTTAGATTTTTAATAATTTTTCAACAATTTAAAAAAATAATAATATGAAATATTTTAAATATATCGCTTTTATTTTGGTGGGAAGTATTTTCACATCATGTAGCGACTTTTTGGAGCCAGCTCCAACATCGGGTATAACAACCGATAGCTATTATAATAATGCTGACGAATTAGAAGTTGGTTTAATCGGTGTTTATGCAGGTATAAAAGGAATTAATAGTACCAGTAAAGAAGATAATCATGGTGTGCAATGGGAGTTTTACGTAACTGAAATGCGTTCTGATAATACTGAAACTAAAAGTCCAGATTCTGAAGATGCTTCAGATGCAGGTCAGTTAGAAAGCTTTGCAGTGTTACCAACAAATAACTTTGTTTTAAATTATTATACAAGTTACTTCCAGATTATTTTTAGAGCTAACATCATCATAGATAATTTAGATGTTGTTACCGATGAAGCTACAAAAGCACAACTTGAAGGTGAAGCTAAATTTATTAGAGCTTATGCTTATTTTAATCTAATACGTTTATTTGGAGACTTACCATATATTGATAGAGTTATTGATCCGTCAGAAACTGAAATACAATTTACAAGAGTTGATACAAGTATTATATATGAAGACTTAATCATTCCAGATTTACAAGCTGCTGCTGCAGGGATAACTACTAATTACACAACAAGAGCTTCAAGTAATGCTGCAAAAGCACTATTAGCAAAAGTGTATTTATCTTTAGAAACACCAAATTATACGCAAGCGCAGATTTTGTGTGAGGATATTATAAACAGTGGAGCATATTCATTACTTCAAGATTTTAGTGACGTATTCTATCAAGAATTAAACGATGAGGTTATTTTTGCAATAGGTTACAATACCCAATTACAAGATAACAGTCAATTGTTTTCTTCAGAATGGATGAATGCTGTTGGGAATTCAAGTGGTGTGAATTATGTAACTACAAATTTAAAAGCTGCATTAGATGAATCAGGAGGTGCTAGAACGCCAGTTGCTTATAGAGAAGATCCTCTTACCCTTTATGGAGGTACTATTAGATATCAAACTGCAAAATATTTTCCTGATGGTTTAACAGGGGGATCTAACGGACAAGATTTCGGTAATGTTGTACCTACTTTGGCAGGAAACGACTGGATTGTTATACGTTATGCAGATGTATTATTAATGCATACAGAAGCTATTATGGCTGGTGGTACAGAAACAGGTAATGCTTCTGCTATTAATTCTTTTATGGAAGTTAGAAATAGAGCATTCCCAGACGCAGAATTGGCTACCCCATCAGAAATCACTAAAAGTGAGTTGTTAGTAGAAAGACGTGTTGAGTTCTCTTCAGAAAATCAAAGATTTTTTGACTTAGTTCGTTTCAAAGTGGCAAATACAGTACTTGCTTCTTTTGCATCAGCAAATAATTTTACGTTTACTGCTAACGATTTATTGTTACCAATTCCACAAAATGAAATAAATTTAAGTAAAGCAGCTGGGACTAATATGCAACAAAACCCAGGATACTAATTAAGTATATTTAATTAATTAAATAAAAACATATGAAAACAATGATTAATTTAAAAAAATATGTCTTCGGATTATCTGCAACTGCACTTTTACTTGTAGTGGGTATTTCAATTACATCTTGCGATCCAAGTTTGGATGTTTTCGAATATCCTTTGCCAGATACAAATTCTCAACCAGATATGACGCCTCCAACAGCGAGCTTTATTGTCACTCCAGATCCAGAGAATTATTTAGTGTATGCTCTAGGAAATACATCTTCTAATGCAACAGATTACGTTTGGGATTATGGTGAAGGTAAACCAGGAGATTCGCTTACAACAACGAACACTTACGAAGGACTAGTAGAATTTCCTGCAGAAGGGACTTACTTAGTAACCTTAACAGCATTAGATAAACATTTAGTTTCAGATATGGATTCTATTTATATCGAAGTTGTTGAACCAATAATTCCACCAACAATCAATCCAGATGTTTTAAATGGTAATTTTGATGAAGGTACAGCAGGTTGGAAACCATCAGAATGTACAGACTGTAATAAGAATGCATTTAATGCGAGTTCAGACGGATCTCCAGATAATTACGACGGAGAACCTTCAGGTGCAAGTAAAACTGCTGGAGCTAAGTACACAAGTTCTACTACTGCAGATGGTAATGGACAACCAGCAGCAGGTGGTGGTACAAGATACGGTTACCAAGCATTTACTGTAACTCCAAATGCAGTTTATATTGTGGAATATCAGTATGCTATTAAAACAGATAATGTCGATGTAGAAGGTGGAGATCGTGTGTATATATCAGCATTAAATGGCTGGTATGATGATGCTGCTGTTGCTGCTGCTTCTACGCCTCTAGGTGTAGCTGAAGGAAAAGAAGCTGATGGTAAAG
Source organism: Formosa sejongensis (assembly GCF_033447105.1). Classification (NCBI taxonomy): domain Bacteria; kingdom Pseudomonadati; phylum Bacteroidota; class Flavobacteriia; order Flavobacteriales; family Flavobacteriaceae; genus Formosa; species Formosa sejongensis. The sequence continues at coordinate 17,231 of NZ_JAWQUN010000023.1, read as the reverse complement.
GTAATTTTAATATTGCAAGAGCTGTCTTTACAGCACCTGCTTCAGGGGAGGTTTCAATATTAATGTATGCTATTACTAACGACGAATTATATGTCGATAACGTAAAAGTTTATCCTGCAGCTAATTAATAAAATTTAGAAAATGAAAAACTTCCGAAAAGAAATATTAGCATTATTTATAATAGTTTTTCTATCTGTTAACGCTACTTGTCAAGAAAAGGCAAGTAGCGATACAGATTCGGGTGCTAAGGTTGAGAAAAAGGATAAGAAAAAGAAGAAGAAATACAAATTATCCGATATCGATTTAAGTCATTGGAGTGTTACCACTCCAGAGCTTAATAAAAAAGGTAGTGCAATGAACATTGAACCACCAGAAATTTTGAATTATGGTACAGACGAAAGGTTAATTCCTTACATGTACAATGATTCTACTAATGGTTCATTGGTGTTTTATGCATTTCCAAGTAATGCGACTACAGCAAATACAAAGTATACCAGAACGGAATTAAGAGAACAAATGGTTCCAGGCGATAACAATACAAACTGGACATTTGCAGAAGGTGGTTATATGAAAGGTAAATTGGCAATGGGAGAAGTTTCTAAAGCTTCAGATGGCAAATACCATAAGGTTATTATTATGCAGATTCACGGTAGGTTAACCAACGAACAACGTGATTTAATCGGTCAGAAAGATAATAATGCACCTCCTATTTTAAAAATTTATTGGCAAGATGGTAAAGTGCGTGTTAAAACTAAAGTGCTAAAAAATCTAAGTGCATCTCCAGAAGAAATATTACATGAAGATGCTTGGGATGATGATGATGGTTTTACTTTTGAACAACACGTAGGTTTTGGAAAATTTATTTTAGAAGTAAAAGTAACGGACGGTAAAATGGTCGTTATTTTAAATCAAAATGAATATGCTGTTTACGAAAATGTCTCTATGAAAAGATGGGGAGTTTTCGAAAATTATTTTAAGGCTGGTAACTATTTTCAATCTAGAGACGAAGGGTCTTTTGCAAAAGTTAAATATTACGACTTAGAAGTTAAGCATTAACATAAATTTGTGATATTTATGCGTTTTATTAACATAAATAAGTGATTAGAGAACTGCGTTTCTTTTACATTTTTTGTAAGTTTACGCCGGCCAAACTGGTTAACCAATTAGTAATTAGTATTTAAATGAAATTTGAAATTTTAGATAAAAGCGATAATAAAGAAGTTCAGAATAAAATAATAACTCAAATAGCAGAGCTTATTAATTTGAAGAATCTAGAGCCAGGAGATAAATTACCGTCAGAACGTATGTTATCCGAAAAGTTAGAGGTTACTAGAAGCGCTGTAAGAGATGCTATAAATAAGTTAGAATTTTATGGTTTATTAAAATCTATACCACAAAGTGGAACTTTTGTTGCAAACATAGGAGTGACTGCAATGAATGGTATCGTTAACGATATTTTACGACTTGAAGATCCAGATTTTAAACAATTAGTAGAGACTCGAATTTTTTTAGAATTAAAAATTGTTAAGCTAGCTGCCTTAAGACGTACAGATGAAGATTTATTAAACATAAAGAAGGCTTCAGAGGCTTTTGAAGAAAAAGTCTTAAATAATGAAAACGCTGTTCAAGAAGATTTATTATTTCATTTAGCAATCGCTAATGCATGTGGTAACAGTACGCTTAACGCATTTATGTTAAAAATTACACCAGAAATCATTACAAATTTCAAAAAATATCACGTTTGTGGAGATGATTTAGCTGCTATGGCAATAAAAGAACATAAATCTGTCTTAGAAGCTATAGAATCAAGAGACACAACTAAAGCACGTGAAATGATGAAAATTCATTTCAGAACATTATATCAATTCTGTTATAATGTGGAGTAGGTATTAATAGGGTTAAAGCGCGTACCGTTTTATCTTTATTACATTAAAATTAATTAAAAAGAAGGGAAGGATTGTAATATTTATTTTGTGTCATGAGAAGATTATCATGATTTCAATACCATAGTATACAGTTTAACCACATGAGTTTTTCATGATTTTCTTCTAAAAAAAAACTACAAATTTATTATGAAAGTAAAAGGATTAAGGTGGTTTATTATCGGGCTTATATTTTTGGCCTCGGTAATTAATTACATCGACAGAAGCGCATTAGCAGTAATGTGGGGAAATGAAAATCTCCCAGGTTCTATTTCTTACGATTTAGGGTTAACCAAAACAGATTACGGTTATATCCTTAACATTTTTATGGTAGCATATGCTTTAGGGCAATTGTTTTCAGGAAAGTTGTTCGATAAAGTTGGAACACGTTTAGGTTATGTTATTAGTATCGGAGTTTGGGGATTATCATCTTTCTTACACTCTACAGTTAGAGGCTTTTTAGGCCTTGCATTTTTTAGAAGTACATTAGGTTTGTCTGAAGCAGGTAACTGGCCAGGTGGAGTTAAAAGTAATGCTGAATGGTTCCCGATTAAAGAGCGTGCTATTGCGCAAGGATTATTTAATGCAGGAGCCTCTATAGGTTCTGTAATTGCACCGCCTTTTATCGCGTTAATTTTTGTGGCTTACGGTTGGAGAACGACGTTTATGGTTGTAGGGTCTTTTGGTATCTTATGGATTTTACCTTGGTTACTTATTAATAAAGCAGGCCCAAAGAAACACCCTTGGATTACTGCAGAAGAACAAGAATATATTTTAGCAGGTCAAAGTCAATCAGATCGTGACGCTAAGGATACTGATAAAGGATTAAGTTTAAAAGAAATTTTATCACATAGAGAAGCTTGGTCTATCGTTGTTGGTCGTTTTTTCTTAGAGCCAATCTGGTGGTTATTCGTAGGTTGGATGCCGATTTACTTATTCGATATTTATGGTTTCGATGTAAAAGAAGTAGGTATGTTTGCTTGGGTACCTTATGTTGGTGCTGCAATTGGTAGTATTGCCGGTGGTTATGTTTCTGGACAAATTATTTCTAAAACAAACTCGATAGATAAAGGTAGAAAAACTACAATCTTAATTGGTGGTGTTATCATGTTCCTAGGTTTAGTTGCTACTGTATTATGGGGTAATACTCCAGAACGTTTCGTAGGTATTGTATTCATTGTATTATTTGGTTTCCAATTTGCTATTGGTAACGTACAAACTTTACCTAGTGATTTATTTAACGGTAAAAACGTTGGTTCGTTAGCTGGATTAGGTGGAATGGTTGGTGTGTTCTCTGTAATCATCATGAACTTTTTAGTACCTATTGTTGCCGAAGTATCTTATACACCAATATTTATCGCAATTGCAATATTTGTTCCACTAGGAATTGGTGCTATCTATTATTTCGCGAAAGAAATTAAGAACGTAGAAGAATAGAGTAAAAATATAATTAAAGTTAAATTTTAAATAAAATAAAATGAGTAATTCAAAAAAAGTTGCAGTTATTACTGGAGCTACAGGTGGAATTGGTTTCGAAGTAGCTAAAAGATTAGGTAAAGACGGGTATACTGTTGTTTTAAATGGTATTGAAGATAAAATTGGTGCTGAAAAAGTAGCTGAACTTACTGCTGCTGGAATCACTGCTGAATATTTCGGATTTGACATGACAAAAGACGAAGCTGTTACTGAAAATATTACTAAAATTGGTGAGAAATACGGTAAAATTGATGTTCTTGTAAACAATACAGGTGGTATTGGTGTTAGAGCTAGATTTGAAGAAATGACAACTGAACAATACAGATTTGTTATGGCTTTAAACCTTGATTCAGTGTTTTTTGCTTCAAGAGCAGCGATTCCTTTCCTTAAAAAAGGAGAAAATGCTTCAATCATTAACTATACTTCAAATGCAGCTTGGAATGGTGCAGGACCTGGAGCTGGTATTTATGCAGTATCTAAAGGTGGAGTACAATCTATCACTAGAGCTTTAGCTAAAGATTTAGCTGAATACGGAATTAGAGTAAACGCAGTATCTCCTGGTACTATTGATACGCCTTTCCATGCACAAATTAAAGCGACTAAACCAGAAGTTTTTGCTTCTTGGGCAAACAGTGTTTTATTAGGTAGATTAGGTGAGCCAGAAGAAGTTGCTGGTGTTATTTCTTTCTTAGCTAGTAAAGATGCGTCTTTCATTACAGCTGAAACTATCCAAATTGGTGGTGGACAAGCTTTAGGTATCTAATACAAATTTCTATTATATAAAAGGGCTTACAATTGTTGTAAGCCCTTTTTTTGTACACTAAAATGAAATGGCTCTCTGAAGGTTTATACCTCAATAAGTTTTATCTCGCTTATCTATTTAAAATCCTAGCTTTTGGATGGTTTTGGAAACATTAATTTATGACGCATCACTTGTCTTATAATAAATGGAGTATTTTTACCTTTTTAATTATCCATATAAGTACATTATATGAATGCCTTATTGAAATATAGAATCATGCCTTTTTGTGTTTTTTTTCATATTTTTTTAATTTATAATGGACTTTATTATTTTTTCACGGATTTAAAAGATATCGATATTGCCATGATTACTGGGGCTTAGATAGCAATCTTGGCTCCTCTTGTTAAGAATGTTAAAACGCAGGCGGGAATTGAAAATCATTTGACTTGGATTTTCCTTAAAACACCTATCTGTATCAACGAAAACTAAATAAATTAATAGTTTAGTAATAATTTAATTAGCCCGAATAGCTCGGTGATAGTGATATTTGTGCTTTAATTTAATTTCAATAATAACAGCTGTAAATAATACAGTTCGTATTGATTTTTAAATATTTAACTACGTATTAAAATTTAAATGATTAAACAAAACCTGACCTCTTTTCTTTTATTATTAGCCATTACGCTAGTTATAAGCTCTTGTAATTCGGCTGCAAAACCTATAGAAATAAATACTAACTCTAAAGAGTCTCAAGACAAACCTTATGTAATTCTTATTTCTCTTGATGGTTTTCGATGGGATTATGTAGAGCAATACAATCCACCTGCATTAAGTTCTTTTATAAAAAATGGAGCAAAAGCAGAATCTTTAATACCGGTATTTCCTTCAAAAACATTTCCTAATCATTACAGTATTGCAACAGGAATGTATCCGGATAAACATGCAATTATTGGTAATTCATTTTTTAATTATGATAAAAATGAAATTTATAGTATAGGGAATAGAGAACAAGTTACAGATGGGAGTTTTTACGAAGGTTCACCATTATGGGTTGAAGCAGAACAAGCAGGTATGATTTCCGCAAGTTTCTTTTTTGTAGGTTCTGAAGCTGAAATAAAAGGTGTTAGACCCACCTATTATTATGACTATGATGGTGGAGTTAATAATAGCACTCGTGTAAATCAAGCTCTAAAATGGTTAGAGTTACCAGCGTCTAAAAGACCCCATTTAATAACCATGTATTTTTCTGATATGGATGATGCTGGACATAAATTTGGTCCCAATAATGAAGCAGAAATAAAAAAAGCCTTGTTTAATTTAGATACACATTTAGGAGATTTATTTAAAGGCATAAAGGAGACCGGATTGCCGGTAAATATTATAGTGGTTTCAGATCACGGGATGGCAGACCTTTCTGTTTCTAATTTGATTCCTCTTGAAGATGTTACCAACGATGATTTGTTTTTAACCATAGACAGTGGGTCTATATTAAACATTCATCCAAAAAACAAGACTGACGTAGAGACTGTTTTCGAGCTATTAAAGTCTAAAGAAAATCATTTTAAAGTGTATAAAACGGAAGACACGCCAGGTTTTGAATACACACCAACAAGTAAGAATTGGGGGCCAATTCAGGTTCTTCCAGATTATAATTATTACTTTGCATCCGAAAGGCGTATTGAGAGTAAAAAGGCAAGCGGAAACCTTCGTTCTGGTGTACATGGTTACGATCCGATATATAAAGAGATGCATGGTGTATTTTATGCCAACGGACCAGCTATTAAGACAGGAGCTTCCATTTCATCTCTTAGAAATATTCACATTTATCCGTTAATATTAGAACTATTGGATTTAGATATCCCAGAGAATATTGATGGTAATTTAGAAGACATTAAATGCGTATTGAAAAATTAAAAATTATGGAAATTATAGCACAGATTTTAGTCGCAGTAGTTGCAATAGAGCATCTCTATATATTATGGTTCGAAATGTTTGCTTGGGATACCGTTGGTAAGAAAACATTCAATACCATTCCTGAAGCATTATTTAAACCTACCAAAGGATTAGCCGCTAATCAAGGCTTATATAATGGATTCTTGGCAGCAGGATTAATTTGGTCTTTCTTTATAGCCGATCCTATTTGGATGAAAAATATTAGAGTATTTTTTCTGGTTTGTGTAATTCTTGCAGGATTATACGGTTCACAAACCATTGCAAAAAAAATACTTGTAGTTCAGGCTGTACCAGCAATTTTAGCTTTAATTTTTGTTCTGATTTCTTAATAAACAAAAGCTAAATTGAATGTTATAAAACAGAAAAAGCGAGGACCATTGTCCTCGCTTTTTTTATAAACATTTAATAAGTTCTTAAACAGGTGTTATTGTGTTTTAGTAGCACTTTTAAATTTATATGTTACACCAACATTTAATCCGAAAGAAGAATAAGGTACTTTTTGAGTTAATTCTTTAGAAGGGTCTGCTGCTTCTTCGTAAGTAAGTTCATCATAGTAAGTTATTTTTATAGGACGACCGTCAGGTAAATTATCCATTGATTTATAGCCTGCAATAGCTAGTGTTCCATCTGGCAAATATAGGTCTGTGTTGAAACTCTGAAGTTCTGAATCTTTACGTTTTAAGCTAATACCGTAATATTCCAGCTCCGCAAATAAACTAAAATTAGAGTTTAAATCGTATTTATATCCCAAAGCAGCTACAAAACCTAAAGGGAATACACCATGAAAATCCTCAGTATAATTAGTGGTTGTGTAAGATCCAACAGGAAGTCCACTACCTGCTAATTGATCTTCAGATAACGGAGTTGTGCTATTAACAATCGCTTCAGTTTTACCACCTACTTTTAGTAAAGCTCCAAAACGCCCATAAACGTTATTTGTAAATTTATAAACTAAAGATAGAGAGGCACCAAAAGCACGTGCTCTAGCAATAGCTTCTACGTCAATACCTTGACTTGGTAAATCTATTTTAGATATAGTTTGGTCAGCACCGTTTAAATATCCAAGACTTAAATCTGCTCCAAAAGTATCATTAAAGAAATATGTTCCTCTTATTTGCACATTACCTCCTTGTCCATAACTTCCGTAACTGTTTTCTACTCCAGAAGAATTTACTTCTGTCCCTAAGACCATTCCTGCACTAGACATAGCATAACCTCCACTTACAGAGACTTGAAATTGAGCATAAGACATCGTACTTAGTAATACAACTGCCATCGATAGTATTATTTTTTTCATAGTTTTAGTTTTAATTGTTTTTTTTGTAAAAATAGAATTTTAAACAGTTTTTAAACCTGTTTATTTATGATATATTCAATTTTAAGGGTTAATTTTGGTGTAATTAACACATTTTTTTTGAATTTTCATCGGATATTTATGATAATATTTCACCGTTATATTATATAATATCACCAAATGCTTGTAAATGATTTAATTAATAAATAATAATATTTTTTACTTTTATATAAATGTGTGTATATGTCTGATTCTTCATTTTATAAGATCCTTAATAGTATAAATGTAAATCCACTTCAGGTGTTGGATCTGGAATTTGAACATGGGGAATATGTGCATTTAGATTTGTCTGAAACGAATTTAAAATTGACAGCAGTAAATGTGTCGGCTTCCGATAGCTTAGGCCTGTATATCAATACTTATTTAAAACAATACCATGGGAAAGTCGGGTATGGAGGTTATTTAGAAGTTCGTGATTTATATAAACGCAGCACTTATTTTAATTCTGAAGATAAGGTTACCGAGCGTAATATTCATTTGGGAATCGATTTGTGGTGCGATGCAGGAACTTCTGTTTTGGCAGTTTTAAAAGGGACGGTACATAGTTTTAGAAATAATACAAATTATGGCGACTATGGACCAACTATTATATTAAAACATGCCGTTTCTAATGTTGAATTTTATACCTTATATGGGCATTTAAGTTTAGAGTCTATATCTAAGTTAAAAGTTGGGCAAATGGTCGCTCAAGGACAAAAGATCGGGGATTTAGGAACGTCTAAAATTAATGGAGATTATCCCCCACATTTGCATTTTCAGATTATAAAAGATATTCAAACCTATTCTGGAGATTACCCAGGTGTATGTAGTCCATTAGATTTGGAATTCTATAGGGTAAATTGCCCAGATCCGAATGTGTTGTTAAAAATTTGATTTTTGAATGTTTCATAGTAGATTTTAATCAAAATTTTAAGACCTTTATATTTAAATAAAATGATATAAATTTGAATGCAGTGGTATTGAAAAATCTACTGTTATTTTAAATGATATGAACATTAACCAGTTCTAAATTCTTTATATGAAAAAAGTAAAATTGTACATAGCAATGAGTTTAAATGGAAAAATTGCTACTGCAGATGGAGGGGTAGATTGGCTTGAATCTATTCCTAACCCAGATGAATCTGATTACGGATATTTAGATTTTTTCGATTCTATTGACACTACGGTTCAGGGAAATGCAACGTATAAGCAGATTTTAAGTTGGGATATTGAATTTCCTTATTTAAGCAAAAGAAATTATGTCTTTACAAGAGATACGACCAAACGCGATGACAGAAACGTAATGTATATCCAAGAACATCCAATTGATTTTATGAGAGATTTAAAATTGAAAGATGGAAAAGATATTTGGTTAATAGGTGGAGGACAAATAAATACGTTACTCCTCAATGCCGGATTAATAGACGAAATACAAGTGTATATCATGCCAATTATTCTTACAGAAGGAATTAATCTTTTTGAAGCATTACCTCAAGAAACGAGTTTAAAGTTAAAATCGTCTAAAACCTACGAAAGTGGCGCAGTCGAATTAATTTACACCTTATAGGTTACCTATATTTACTGTTTAGAATTTTAGCAGGAATTAAAAAGTAGTTGATAAATATTATTTCATAGTTGTTGGTGTGTAAAATGTTGACAACGATCGCTTTAATGAATCCAGAATGTTAATAACGTTCTGGGTTTATTATTTTATAACAACTTTTTTGAAGGATTAATAAAATCAAGGCCTGAAAATTTTATCATTCTTAAAATGATGTTCTGTTTTTTTAATTTATATTAAATGAATTGCTTTACGTTTTTAACAGTGAATTGTTTATATAAGTATTTGGTTGTTAATAAGTACTTTAGCGAAATCAGCTTTCAGAAGTGTCCAGTGTTTTTTCAAACAAAATACCACCTCTATACATGCCTTTAAGAAACGGTTGAATTTCTCTACCTAAATCCGTTAAACTATATTCAACTCTTGGCGGAACTTCAGGAAAGACCTCTCTATTAATTAAACCATCGGCTTCCAATTCCTTTAGTTGCTTGGTTAACATGCGTTCGCTAATATCTGTCAATAGTTTTGCTAATTCATTATATCTTTTTCTGCCTTGAAATAGATGGAGTATAATCGTTCCTTTTCGTTTGCCTTTTACAACATTTATAAAGGTGTCTATCGGACAATAACTTTTTTTCATTTTTTTTCTTTCCTAAAGTGTTGAAACTGTGTAATACGGAATAAAATGTTCGTACCCGAACAATATGTAAGCGCTTGGTAATTAGTGATATTATATTGAAATTTGCATAAAAGTAAGTAAAATTAAATAGAATTAAGATGAAACAATTCAATTCAACATTTAAAGCTTTTCGTGTAGAAGAAAACGATGGTAGTTATACAAATTCAATTCAAGAGATGGCATATAGTCCTTTAAATGAAGATGAAATTCGTGTTAAAGTACATTACAGTTCATTAAATTATAAAGATGCATTATCTGCATCAGGAAATAAAGGCGTTACCAGATCTTTCCCGCACACTCCAGGAATAGATGCCGTTGGCGTAATAGAAGAAACTACAAGTGATGCATGGTCGGTTGGAGAACATGTTATTGTAACCAGTTACGATTTAGGTATGAATACCAATGGCGGTTTTGCCGAGTATATAAAAGTGCCTTCTAAGTGGGCTGTAAAATTACCTGAGAATATGCCAATGCAAGAGGCTATGATTTACGGTACAGCGGGACTTACAGCAGGGATGTCTGTGCTTAGGCTTACAGAGTTAGTTAAACCAGAAGACGGGAAAGTTGTCGTTTCGGGAGCAACAGGTGGAGTAGGTGCTTTAAGCGTCTCTATTTTAAGCAGATTAGGATATAACGTAGTTGCCATAACAGGAAAAGAATCGGAAGGTGAGTTCTTGTTTAGTCTAGGAGCCAAAGACATATTATTGCGAAGTGAAATTGAAAATTTCGATAAGAAACCCTTATTAAAACCCATGTTCGCTGGAGGTATAGATACCGTTGGAGGCGTTATTCTAGAAAACATAATTAAAGCAACGCAACCAATTGGAGCGATAACATGTTGCGGGAATGTGGCTTCTCCAAAATTAGATTTGACCGTGTTTCCTTTTATTCTAAGAGGCGTAACCTTAATAGGAATTGATTCTCAGAATTATCCAATGTCGTATAGAACTAAGGTTTGGAATAAATTAGCCAAAGATTGGAAACCTGAAAATTTATCAGAAACCTGTACTGAAATTAGTTTAACAGCACTTCCAGAAAAAATAGGGTTAATGCTTAAAGGCCAATTAAAAGGAAGAACAGTAATTAAAATGATTTAATTTAAAAGTTCCTTTTTAGTCTAAATTATTGAAAACAAATTAACCATAAATAAAAACGGGTTGAATTTTAGTAATTAAAATTCAACCCGTTTTTATATAATATATCCTGTTTCTCTACACTACATATTTCCACCTAAAGCAATATAGAGGTTAATACGTTGTATAATTTTTTCACCTTTAATATTTAGTAAATCTGTTTGTGCTCTATATAAATCCATTTGTTGATCTATTAAATTTCGCATATCTACTTGGCCAATTTTATATCTTATTTCTTCCAGATCGAAAGCAAGCTGATTACTACTTACGGCTTGTTTAACAAAGACCTCACGATCGTCTAAAGTTTGCACAGCATCTAAAGTATTTTCAACATCAGACATAGCATTTAAAACTGTTCGACTATAATCTTCTACAGCTTGTTTTTGCTGAGCTGTTCTTATAAAAACATTTGCTTTTAGTGCGCCTCCTTGATAAATTGGAGCTACTAATTCACCACCTATACTTGTAATTGGATTTGAAAGATTATCTGCCAATTGGAATATTTGACTGTCTAAAACACCAAAACTAGCCGCTAAACTTAACTGTGGTAAACGTGCTGCATTGGCTTCGCCTACGCGATAAAAAGCAGCATTAAAGCGCTGTTGAGAAGCAAGGACATCGGGTCTGCGTTCTAAAATTTGCAAAGGTATACCTGTAGGTATATTAGTGTTAATATCTATTAATTCATTTTTAACTTCAATATCTCCACTCGGATAACGTCCTAAAAGTAATTCTAATGCACGTAATTGGTTAGTATATCCTAATTTTAACTGACGGTGTGCATCTTTTAGACTGTTTAAATTCGCATCAGACATTGCAACATCTATTTTAGATCCAATACCAATGTCGTAACGGTTTTGAGATATCGTTTTCATGGTTTCAGTTAGCGAAATCATTTCCTCTGCTAATCCAATTTGCAGAAACGTTTGAGAAGCCGAATAGTATGTTCTAGTAACAAGGGCTGCAATAGATAATTTTGCAAAAGAGTACTCGCTCTCCATAGCAGCAAGATTCGATTCTTCAGCACTTCTAGCATTACGTAGTTTTCCCCAAATATCTATTTCCCAGGACGCTGCAAAAATAGCACCGTTTAATCCACCTCCCAAATCGCCTCCTAGTTTAGAACTTTCTCTTCCTAATATTGAAAATGCAGGGCGTAATGCCGCTTGAGCAGCTTTTACATAGCCTGTAGCTTCTTCTATTCGAGTACTACTTATACGTAAATCTGAATTATAGACTAAAGCTTCTTTTACTAAAGTGTCTAAAATAGGGTCGTTAAAAGTACTGAGCCAGTTATTATTTACCGCTAAAGTGTCTGCGCTTTGTTGCCAAGTAGAAGGTAAAATAAAGTTAGCAAATGCTTCAGTTTGTAAATCTTCGCTAGATGTTGGTGGTTTTACAGCGCAACTTTGAAAAAAGTATAAACTTAAAAGCAGTATTGTAAATTTAGATATGTATTTATTGTGGTCTTGCATGCTTAATGTAGTTTAAGTACCATCCAATCCATTTTTGTGCTTACACGAATCATTACTTTTCTAACCAAATGTATTAAGGCACCATGTTCGGTATAAATGGCCCCAATACCTACGGCTCCTGGAGCTAGAAATAAATCTTTGTCTTCATCAGATACGTTTAGTCGTACGGCAAATTGGCCTTCAGTAAAATGCGATTCTTGAGTGTCAGGTAATTTTCCGCTCGCCGTTATTTGTCCTTGAGCATTAGCCCAAATAATATGCTGTACTTCACATTTAATGATTTTATTCGCATAAGTTTTAAGCGCGACTTCGGCAGGATCTCCATCCTTAACATATCTCAATTCATTTTGTTTAAAAAGAGCGACTAACCATTGCTGGTCTTCAATAAATGTCATTACAGGTTTTAATGGGAGTTGTACAGCTATAGCTCCAGGACGTAACTGTAAATTAACAACACGACCATCTGCCGGGGCATAATATACGGTTTGGTCTAACTTCCATTGGGCTTCTTGCAATTGTACTTTAGCTTGTTCTAAATCTGCTCTAGCTTGAGTGATTTCAGATAATTCACCATCGGATGAAACTGCAGAAATACGTTGTAAATATTGAGATTTTTCTGAAATCGCAACAGATTTTTGAGCTTGTAAATCAGCTAAATTCGCTTGAGCTTGTTCGTAATCAAATTTTGATCCGGCTCCTAAATCGGCCAATTGCTTTGTTTGTTGTTGTCGTTTTATAGCTAAATTAAGTTGTGAATCTATAACATTAACTTTGTTCGCAGCAGTTGTAATTTGGTCTTCTAATTCACGATCGTAAGCTTTTGCACTCACAATTTTGGCTTCTAATAAAGGAATACGAGATTTTAAATTGTTTACTTGTAATTGAAAAGGTGTTGGGTCTATTTTAAATAAAACATCTCCTTTTTTTACATGTTGATTTGGCTGTACAGGGACTTCGGTAACCATTCCGGTTACAGTGGGTACAATTTCTACATTGTAGTTTAAAACCCTAACATCGTGAGATGAAGGTGCGACAATGTTAAGAAAAAGGATTAAAATAGAAATCGCCGCTACTGGTATAATGTATACAATTACTTGAGAAAGTGTATTCCAAGGTAATAGTTTGAATTTGAAAAATATAAGCCAAACAATTCCGCTATATATTAGGAGTAATATTATTTCCATGAGATAATAATTTTAAAAAAAGGTGTTTAGATTAAGAATTAGTTGGTATCTAAATCTGTATTTTCTTTATGTGCTTCTTCTGCTTTCTTTTCGTCCTTAAGTTCTTTTAAAGTAGGTTCATGGTAATCGCCTTGATCTGTTCCGTAAGCCATTTTGTAAAAAACAGGTTTGCTGTATGCCCATAACCAAGCTAATGGCCATAGCAATCCGCCAAAAAATAATGAGAGAATACATAGAATTTTAATAGCTTCGGCCTGTGGATGGTTTCTTTTTTCGGCAATTTTTTCTGGAAGTACATGCACAAAAAGAAATACACCAATACCTGCAATTGGAGCTACAATAATAGCTATCCAACTTACAACATCAGCCATAGAATCTTCAAAACCACTTTCGTGTCCGTTGGCAAAAGTTAATAGAGGAAATAAAAAAAAAAGTAATATAATACGAGCTTTTTTGGTTGGTTGAGAGCGCATTCTTTGTAGTTTTTAACAAAAATAGTTAAAAAATTGTTAATGTAAATCGATTGTTGGAAATAATTTAAATTCAGTCTTAAATGTGTGGAAATACAGAATTTATAAATTCTGAAGACATTGCATTTTAAAAAAGTAGATTAATCGCTATAAATTTGAGAAATTTTTAAAAGGCATAACAAGAATAATAAAATGAGGAACTATAAATTATAATGTCTAATTAAATTTAAAACCTTTCATTTATTACTTTTTTTTAAAAGTTGTTACTAGTTTTATACCTTTTAAACGTATTAATTACGGCTTATGATTTATAGTGAAAAAGCATCCGTTTGGGAGTTCTCTATTTTAGACCTTTCTAAAAACTCCTTTTGGTATAAAGGTGTTTTATTAAAAGGGAAGCACGACTCTCGTCTAAAAAAGAGTAATGCTTTAAGAAACGCGATATCGGTATTGAAGTCTTATTTTTTTAATGTGTATGCGCATCAAAATATAAGTATTAAAGTAGGTTTAAAAACAATTACAACCAAAACAGATGCGTTTGGTCGATTTCAGGTTATTTCAGAAATTGGACCTGATACAGATACTGTTGTTACGATTACCTTGTCGGGCGGAGATTTGCCATTAAAAATTGTTCAAGATTATCCTATTCACTTCCAAGAGGAGCAGCGCACATTAGATATTATTTCGGATATAGACGATACGATTTTAGAATCTAATACTGCAAATATTTATAAACGTATTAAAACACTTTTGTTTCTTGTGCCAGAAAAACGAACAGTGATTACATTTACAAAAAACATATATCAGGCCTGGCAAGATGTTAATCCACGGCTGTTTTATGTTTCTAAAAGTGAAAGTAATTTAACCATACTTTTAACCACATTTATAAAACACAATAATTTACCTTGCGGGATGTTGTTTTTAACACCTTACCTGAGTTTTTTTCAACTTATAAAAGGCCTAAAACCAACAGATTTTAAGTTAAATACCATCCGGTTTTTAATTGTAAATTCAAGAAGCAGTAATTATGTTTTGTTTGGTGATGATAGTCAAAAAGATATGTCTATTTATGCTACTTTAGCTAAAGAATATCCAGATCTTATTTTAAAAATATATATACGTCAGACAGGTGAAAGCATAAATAATAAACAGCAAGTTATGTGGGAAAATCTAAATGCAACTGGGGTTTCTGCCTCGTATTTTCTTCCTGAGCATGCAGAATCTATTTTGAACGAAATCGAAGTTTTAAAGCAACAACTAAAATGAAATTATTATTTGTAGTAAATCCAATATCTGGAGGTGTTAATAAGGAACCTTTTTTAGAAGAAGCTCAGGGTCTTTGCAATAATTATGGCATTGAATTCTTTGTTTTTAAAACAACAGGCACAGATGATGATAAAAAACTAGAAGCCGTTCTAAAAACTTTTAAACCAGATAAAGTCGTTTCTGTTGGGGGAGATGGTACCACGCTTTTTACAGCGATTGTTTTACAGCATACAAACCTGCCTATGGGAATCATTCCATTGGGATCTGCAAATGGAATGGCTATAGAGTTAGAAGTTCAACAAAAACCTATAGAGGCTTTAAAAGATATTATTATGTCTGATGTTATAGGTGAATTGGACATGGTGGTTGTAAACGATTTATATTACTCGATACATATTGGAGATGTTGGAATTAATGCTGCGATCGTGAATGCTTATGATAAGGATGAAAAGAGAGGTATGGCCACCTATGTTAAATATTTTATTGAAGCATTAAGTACTGTAGAGCATTTTAAAATGACAATTGAATGCAATAATGAAATACTACATACCGAAGGTATTATGGTTGGGATTTGTAATTCAAGAAAATATGGAACTGGAGTGCCAATAAATTTAAATGGCAACCCTATGGACGGCTTATTTGAAATTGTTATAATCGAAGATTTTAATGTAAATTCGTTAATAAGTGCAGGCTTATCTAGTTTTAATGAGAAGTTTTCAGATAGTGAGTATAAAACGACTATAAGTACAACTAAAGCAAAAATTTCTTTCGAAACACCAAGGTTGCTGCAGTTAGATGGCGAAATAATAGGAGAATTTAAAACATTAGATATAAGTGTTTTAAAGGGGTCTGTAAAGTTTATTACAACACAAAACAATTCCTATTTAAAAGCAGTAAAGTAAAATCTAGCTGTCATGTTAACACTCGTTTGTAAACGGTGTTAAACAAGACCATAAATTATATTTTTTTAAATTCATTAATTAATTTTTAGACTAAAAATGGGATTAGAATATTTTTCGGATATACTATTAAATAATCCAGAAGCTAAGACTGTATGCTATAAAAAAGGTCAAATACTTCAATTTGCTGGCGATGAACACACCAAACTATTTTATGTGAAAATCGGTCTTTTAAGAAGTTATATTATTGATGAGAAAGGGAAGGAGCATATTTTCGATTTTTCACCAGAAGGTTATTATATTTCAGATTTTGAATCTCTTCATAACAAAATGCCTACTAGCCTTTTTATCGATGCTATAGAAGATAGTGAAGTTATAGTCGTTCCTCAGGAAAAAATAAATCCGAATGGTTTAACCCCAGAACTTATTTTTAATGAATACAACGAGTTGTCGAAGCGTATTGGAGTTTTGCAAAAGCGGTTAATTATGCTTATTAGCGAACCGGCGAAAAATCGTTACATCTATGTTCTTGAAAGGTTCCCAAAGGCTATAGATAGAATCCCTATTAAAATGATTGCATCTTATTTAGGAATAACTCCAGAAGTTTTGAGTAAGATTAGAGGCGAAATTGCTAGAGAAAAATAATTGGCATTTCTTAATCTAGATTAATTCTCAGACTTTACTATAGCCATAGTTTTGTACTATATCTAAATAAGAGGGTCATGAGAAATATAGTTACTAAACGTTTAAAGTATTGGTGGTTGCAACTAATATCTGGTATTTTTATGATCATTTTAGCTGTTTTGGTTTTAAAAACATCAATAGGATCCTATGCCGCATTAGTCTTTTTATTTCAAGTTGGATTTTTAGTTTCTGGATCGATCCAAATTGTTTTTGTGCTTTCAAATAAAAATTCAATACCTAATTGGAGATGGAGTTTATTATTAGGAGTTTTAGATGTCTTTTTAGCTGTGTCTTTGGGATTTAATACTGATTTAAGTGTCTTTATACTACCTAAGACCGTTGCAATATTTAATAATTTTCTAAGTTCCATGTTTTTTAAATGGATTTGACTTACTTTTTATCTTAAAAAAAAGATTTTTGTACTATTTCTTGATTTTATAGGTCTTTCTATTAG
>NZ_JAWQUN010000022.1:0-70640 GCF_033447105.1 Formosa sejongensis | reverse complement strand
TGCAATTGATTTATACAATGAAGTAAGATTACATTTATCTTTAGATTATAAAACACCCAATATGGTATATAAATTATCAGCTTAATTCAATTTTAACCTGTAGCCATATTTCAGGATAAGACAGCAAAAATGAGCACCCAGAAAACATAAATAACAATTATGAAAATAAAAACCACGATCCTATTTTTGACTGCAATTTTTATGATTGCGTGTAACTCGGGTAAAAAAATTGCTATTGAAGATGCTAAATTTGACAAGTACTTTTTTAAAGAAAAAAATATTCCTGTTGTTACAGGAAAAGTACTTAATCTTACAGATGAAGAAATTGAAAATATTAAATTGGAATATTCACTTGTAACTCCTTTTGCACAAAACGAAAATAAAGTTAAAAAGAACGGAAAGCTTAACCCTGATGGAACCTTTGAATTAGAAATTGATTGTGCATTCCCTTACCAACAAATATGGCTACACGCTGGAAAACTTTTTTACGCAGGAATCTATGCAAATTCTGATTTGTATATTGAACTTGATGCCGATAGTTTAAGAAAAAAGCGCGCTTATATGAATGGAGCAGGCGTAAAATATTTAGGAACTGATGGAGAGGTAAACTCATTATTAAATGACCATATACTTTACACAAAAAAACAACTACCGAATATTGGGAAAGCTATTTCAAAGGTCAAGCGAGATAGAGATTTGGATTATAAAACATTCCTATCAAAATATGACAGCCTTTATGTAATTCTTCATAAAATTGACGATGAATTTATTGAAATGAATCCCTCCCCATATTCTTGGCTTATTAAAAATGAAAGGTTATCTGATTATTACGGAGATATATGCGTCAAACATTGGAGTCCGAAAGCTCCACAAATGAGCGAAAATCTATTTGAGAATATAAAAAACCATAAGCCTCTTTTAGTTTCAAATAATGGTTCTGGGTTTTATAGCTATCTTTTTACCTATCTGGAGACAAGAGCAGGAAAATATAATAGAATTAACATTGACAACTTTCTTGGATATACCAAATTATCAAGTTCTGAGAAACAAAAAATCAATGAATATTCCAATATTAAAGCTCAACGGGATAACGAAATTCCATATGATACTATTAGGCTTCGAGAACTTTCAAAAAGCATATATCCGATGTTAAAGGATACGATTATTGCTTTTAAAACCGCAAAAAAAATCAACTATATTGACAGTCTTTTTACACCCAATAAAGCCGATTTACTAAAACTTAAAATATCAAGCAAAGACCCAAAAGAGAAAAAAATAGTTTTTGAGACTACACTAAATACAGTTAGTACAGAATGGTGTAAAGAGGTTTTGGAATCAAATTACGAAGAAAGTATAGAGGAAATTGCTTCTATTGAAAGAATTCTGAAAGATGAAAAAAGTTTCACACCAAACAAAAATATTGGAACCCCAATTGCAGAGTTGCCGTTTGGCGCGAAATTATATAAAGTTGATAATCTTAAAGCAGAAGAACTACTATCAAATATAAAAACTGCATTTAATGACAAAGCTCTAATTTTAGACTTTTGGGCGACTTGGTGTGCTCCTTGTTTAGGGGATATGCCATATAGTAAAAAATTGCACGATGAGTTTAAAAGCGAACCTATCGAATTTGTGTATCTATGTACTTCAAATGGCTCAGATATTGAAAAATGGAAGACAAAGATTATTGAATTAGAAATGGGAGGAACTCATTTATTTATTGAATCAAGCATTGAGAATGAGTTGATGGAATTATTTTCATTTAGTGGTTTTCCAAGCTATGCTTTTATTGACAAAAGTGGAAACTATAAGGCAGGAGCTATTAAAAGAATGTCGTATTTGAAAAAAGAGAAATTAAAAGAACTAATTGGTGCAGAATAATGCCAGCCCATAACACCGTATAAAATTAATGTGGGGTTTAGTTTTAGCCTAAAGTTATGTGCTTGTTTATAATGTCGCTTATTCTTATTTGAGTATTTTTTGGTCGGCAAAATAAAAACACAAAATAAGTATAAGCTTAGTGGCTCGGCTGACAATTCTCGAATTGTCTACCTCCCACACTAACCTTAGCCAAAACCGTTGTATGCCATTTAAAATCAAGCACTAATGAAAGACCTAATAAAACAAATAGAATCACAATTTTCTTTATCTAATACTGATATTAGCATACTTGAAAATAGTTTTATTTCGGAAAATGTAACTGCAAATACCAAACTTTTAGAAGCTGGAAAAATAGAACATTATGTTTATTTTTTAAATAGTGGTATTGTTAAAGGTTATCAAAACATCGATGGTAAATTAGTAATTCAACATTTAGTATCTGAACAAGATTTTTTCACCTCTTTAGATAGTTTTATGAAACAAACACCTTCATTAGATTATTATGAAACAATTACCGATTGTAAACTAATTAAAATATCTAAACCTGACTTTGACAATTTACAAGTAAACACAACTTTTTGGAAAGACTTTGTAAAAACAGTTACAAATGAACATTTAAGCTGTAAGTTAGAACGTGTGAAAGATTTTCAAATTTTGACAGCTAAAGAACGCTATCTAAAGTTTATAAATCAATACCCAAAGCTGGCACTAAACGTCTCTGTAGATAATATTGCATCATTTTTAGGAATAGAACCACAATCTTTAAGTCGAATAAGAAAACAAGTCGCTTTCTAACAATTGTTATTTTTAAATCCTTAAAAGTCATCGAAATTTGCTCAAAAATAAAACAGAAAAAATGAGCAACGAAATTTCATTAGTAACAGGAGGAAATGGACATTTAGGAAACAACTTGGTTCGACTATTACTTTCCGAAAATCAAAAAGTAAGAACAACAGTTAGAAACATTAACAATCAAGAACCTTTCAAAGGTCTAAATTGTGAAGTTGTACAAGCTGATATTACGGATAGAGAATCTCTAAAAAAAGCATTTAAAGGAGTAACAAATTTATATGCTGTCGCTGCAAATTTCAGTATGTGGGCTAAAAATCCTAAAACTGAAATTTACGATAACAATATGCAAGGAACTCAAAATGTATTTGATATTGCAAAGGAATGTGGTATAAAAAATATTGTATACGTAAGTTCTTTAGCCAGTTTAGATTTCACAAAACTACCTGCCAATGTAGATAACGGATACAATAAGGATAGAAGAAATTGGTATTATAATTCTAAAAATGATTCGGATAAATTAGCATTAGAATTGGGCGAGAAATATGGAATAAGAACAGTTCTTGTACTTCCTTCAGCTATGATTGGTTCTAAAGCATTCAATTTAAGTTATTCCAACAATCTTGTCTTGCAAATTTTGAATGGCGAAATACCAGTAGATACGAACGTAACTTTAAATTGGGTAGATGTAAAAGATGTTGCTTTAGGAACATATAACGCGATGAAAAAAGGTAGAAATTCAGAACGTTATATTTTATCAAACTACAAACACACTACCTTACAAGAAAGCGTTAAGATAGCATCTAAACTATATCCTGAATTGAAATTAAAAACACCCAAAAAAGTACCAAAGTGTTTATTATATTCTGTTGCTGGTTTAATGGAGTTTAGCAGTAAAATTACTGGGAATGAACCTCAATTGCAAAGACATTATTTAGATATGTTCTATGGCTTAAAACAGGATTATGATATTAGTAAATCGGTAAAAGAGTTAGACTTTAATCCAAATCCTTCGAAACAAGCATTAATTGATGCTTTGGAATATTTGAAAAATGATTGGGACGAAAAAAAAACGGCATAGAACAAAGTACTGTGGTAAAAAACAAGTAAAATCTACTTAATTTTTCAGTAAAGTACTTCTATAAGAATCTTCATAAATCAATCCCGATTTGGCTATAGCAAAAGCCTGTTTTAAGAGCTTATTGCACACAGCTATTAATGCTAACTTTTTACTCTTTCCTTTGGCAACTATACGCTCATAAATATCTCGGCAAGCTTTGTTGTATTTACATGCATTAAAGCTGCACATAAATAACAGATTGCGTAGTTTCTGATTACCTATTTTACTAATTCGGGGTCGTCCATTTATACTACTTCCACTTTTTCTAATTACAGGTGTTAATCCTGCGTAACTACATAATTCACTTCCGCTTCTAAAACGATCAAATCCATCAGTTAACACCAATAGCATAACGGCTGTTTTGTTTCCAATACCTGGAATGGTTTTTACGCGAGTTAATAGATCTTGGTACTCTTGTTTTACTAATACTAATAGTTTGTCTTCTAAATTTTTTAGCTCCTTCTGAACATGCTTTAAACTTCGTTTTAAGGAACTGACTACTACTTTACTTGGATTGCCTAAAACAGTTTCTCCATGTATTTTATTTTTCAACATAGTACTCTGTTTTGTATACACAGAAAGGAGTCTGGTCATTTGTAGACACTCTGTTTGAACTTTAGAATTTCCTTGCCACAGTTTTAATTCTACCTGTTTGGAATACTCACAAATCAGTTTAGAATCACTTTTATCTGTCTTGATTTTAGACAACTTCATTTGTATAAACCGTTTTACTGCTAATGGATTTTCTACAGAGACTTTGATGCCTGACTCTAGTAAAAAATAAGCCAACTGATAGTGATAATAACCTGTTGCTTCCATCACACAATAGCTATCAATATCTAAGAGTTTAGAAAATTTATTGAAACCAGATGGATTGTTTTTGAACTGGTAGTAATTGCCATCTGAATCTGTAACATCGAATACTAAATGACTAATGTCTATTTATTCATCTTTTATTATATTAATAATTAGGTATTCATGATATGCTAGGCAATTCAAAATATTTAATATCTTTATTCATAAGAAATGACTTTTGAAAGTACAACCTACGCGAGTTTCAATACTTCGACAAGCTCTGTACAGGCTATAAAATCGAGGTCTAATAGCCTCATATAACTGTACGAAATCTGTGTAGAAACCGAAGAATGAGGTTCTTGAATACCTTATTAAAACAAATAATTAAAGATGAACAAAAAGAGAGGGGATTGTCATGAAAAACGAGATCGCAGTCTCAATACACAAAATAACCTTAATCCTCTCTTTTTGTTCTTTCTGATTTGATACTTAATTTATAACTTATATTTGATAAGGCTAACTTAAGATACACAATCACGTTGGCAGTAATTTTAACATTTTACACAAAAAACAAAATTCATGTCTAAAAAGTCAGATGATTTTGAGAAAAAGATAACTCGAATTAAACAAATTCTTGAACAAGGGAAATCTTTAGTTAAATGGAATGACAAATTACCAGATCCAGATAATATTAAACAACCAAGACAAATAGATATTTCCATTAAAAAGGATGAAAAAATCACTCATGTTGAATGCAGAATTCATAAAACCCCTCAAAATGTTAAATGGATTGAAGAGCTTATTGGTAGAAAAATCAGTTTAGGTGTTGATTCCATGATTGCAGTATCTGCTTCAGGGTTTACTAGTGGAGCTAAGAAAAAAGCAAAGGCCAAAGGAATTATTATTCGGGATTTATCTCAGGTAAGCATCCAAGAAGCAGAAAGTTGGGGAGAAAAATCAGACATTAAAATAGAATGGTTAACTATTAAAGATATTGAAATGAATTTTATTTTTCCTAAAAAAAATTTAGAAAAAGTATCTCTATTATATATAGAACAGTGGATTATACAAAACAAAGATGTTGTATATGTAATGATAAAACATATTGCAGATTACACTACTAAAGAGAATATCAAAAAATCTATCAAAGTTGATTTTACTGAAGCTGATGAATTTATCAAGTTTGGTATTAAGAGAATTGAGATTAAGGCAAATTTAAAATTTGTTCAAACAATAGAAGATGTTGTATATTTTTATTCTTATGGTAATCCCAATAATGAAAAACTTAATAGTCGTACTACTGTCGAAGAAAATCACACTCGAAGTATTGAACTAATAAACACAAAAGGAAGTGCAGGAATAACATTAGATTTATCTAAAATCTCAATACCAACTAATCATTTTTTTAAAAGTGTTAATTGGATTGCAAAACGTAGTGGTCAAGGATTAACTATTTATTTAAATTCAATATTTGAATCTAAATTTACAACCGAAAACATGAAAGTATCTTTTTCAATTGAATAGAAAACTAACTGCCAACACCATGTATAATTCATTGCTAGGGTCTGGCTTGCTTACGAAAATTCTTCCGAATTTTCTATTCGGTTTTTATTTGCTAAATTAGTTTTTTAACCACGCAACGAAATCATACACAAACACGTCAGACTGTCTAATAACTATTTAAGTTTTTAGTGATATTTAGAAACAGTTATAAAGTAATTTTCAGATAGTTTTTATATCTTTTAGTTATGAAATTCATACTTGGAAAAGACCGACAACAGACCTGCCTTTTTCCTGTTTCTCTTGAAGATTCTATAGAATCTGAGAACAGCTTAAGGTCTATAGATCAATTTGTAGATTCACTTAACCTCGCAGAACCCGAATTCCGTTCAGACTTTATAGAAAACGGCTCTCCTGCTTATAATCCATCTGTCCTTTTCAAACTTTTCATTTACGGTTACATGAACCGTATTCGGTCTTCTCGACAATTAGAAAAAGAATGCAGGCGTAACATTGAAGTGATGTGGCTGCTTGAATCGCTTGCTCCAGATCACAACACCATTAGTAACTTCAGAAAAGATAATGGAAAGGCTATTAAAAAAGTGTTTTTTGCTACCGTACAAATTGCACGCAATTTTGGGCTTATCGGTGCTACACTTATTGCTGGAGAAAGTACTAAGTTTAGAGCTCAGAATAGTAAAAAGAACAATTTCAATCAGAAGAAAATACAACGTCACTTAGATTACATAGACAACAAACTAGAGCAGTACAATAAAGCCCTTGAACAGAGTGATAGTGAAAATAAGAAAGAAGAAATCAAGAAGAACATTGATAAACATCAAGGTCGCAGAAATGAATATGAAAAACTAAATGCACAGTTGAAGGCCTCTGGAGAACCACAAATTTCTACCTCAGACCCCGATAGCAAGCATTTGATTATACGTAATAATATTACTGAAGTTGCTTACTGTGTACAATCTACTGTAGATGCAGATCATAATATTCCGTTCGACTACTTGGTCACCAATAAGAATGACTCCAAAGCTATGGGACAGATGTTACAGAGAGCTAAAACTATTTTAGGAACAAATACCTTTACTGCCCTTTATGACAAAGGATATCATACAGGGAGTGAATTTAAAACTGCTAATCAATTAGGTATTAAAACCCTTGTCGCTATCCCTGGAATAGGAAGAGCTTCACAGGCTCCTGATCCAAATTATAACTCAGAACATTTTAAGTATAATAAAGAAAACGACACGTACACTTGCCCACAAGCAAACATACTTAAAAGTAATGGCAGCACCTATAAAGCTCGTAATTATCGTTTCAAACAATATAAAACAAACAGATGTAAAACCTGCCCATTAAGAGCATTATGCACCACATCTAAAGTAAACGGAAAGGTGATACAGCGCAGTGAATACCATCAGTATATTGAAGCTAATGCACAAAGCGTATTGCAAAATCCTGATGCTTATAAAAAAAGGCAAGCCATTGTTGAGCATCCTTACGGAACTATAAAACGTCAATGGAGTTTTGATCACATTATCACTAAGAAAACGATGCAACGCGCTAGTGCTGATGTAGGCTTTATGTTTATTGCTTATAACTTAATAAGAATTTGGAATATCATTAGAAAAGTTAATACGTGTGCCTTTAAAGCTTACAAGTCCTTTTTTAGGTTCATCGTATCTATTCTAATGGGGTTTAAAGTAGTATACGAACAAAATTCAAAAAAGAAAATCTTAGCATACAGCTAATACAAAAAACTGTATTTTAGTAGACATATATAAAATTGCAGTCGGTTATTAGACAGACTGCCGTTGGCAACAAGCTGAAGAAACATCCCGAATTCAATAAGTTAAAGCAACAAATCAAAACTTTAGATTTGTTGTATGAACTCAAAAAAGTAACTTAAAGATGGAAAATACAAATTTGAAAACCTTCCCTATATTATCAACTGAAAGGTTGAATCTTCGCCAATTATCAGACAGCGATGTTCAAGAAATATTTATTCTTCGTTCTGATACTTTAATAAACAAATATCTCGGAAGACAACCAAGCAAAACATTAGAAGAAGTATTAAAATTTATTGAGAAAATAAAAAACAATAGCCTATCTTATTGGGCAATTGCACAAAAAGGAAACGAAAAACTTATGGGTACAATTTGCCTTTTTGATGTTTCAGAAGAGCAAAAACAATGCGAAATCGGATATGAACTTTTATCGGAATATCAAGGAAAAGGAATTATGAGAGAGGCGGCAAAAAAAATAATTGAGTATTCAATTCAAACACTCGGACTAAAAACAATTGTTGCTTATACACATAAGGACAATCAAAGTTCAACCAATCTTCTTAAAGAATTAAAATTTAAGATTGCAGATAGCGTTGATATAGCAAATTCAAATTTGATTTTATTCCGACTGAACATTGAGAATAAAAATAAATGGAGGAATAAAGCCAGTTGCCAACAAAGTGCCGTAATAAAAAACAAGTAAAAACCTCTTAATTTCTCACTACAGTACTTCGGTAAGAATGGTCGCAAATTAATCCTGATTGTGCTAGTAATATGAGCTTAAAACCACATAAATAGTGTTGTTACCCTAGAATAGACGCCTCTAAAAGATTATATTTGTTTTGATATAACACGTTGTATAACATTATGAAAAAAGCACTCTACATATTGATTTTAATAAGTTTCGGATTTAAATGTGCTGATGATAACTGCGAATTAAAAAACGGAAGATATAAAGTAGTTTATGACAAACAGTTTTCGGAATATCCAAAATTTGAGTTTGAAATAAATGGACAAAACTTAACAGAAATCAACTCTGAACAAAATCGAAATTATATTATCGAAAATCTTGGAGAAAATACTTTTCAACTAAAATCATTGGAAAAACAAACGGATTCCTTGACTGACTTTCAGAAAGCGTTAATATCAAACGGAAAACCATATTATGAAATTACGGATTGTAAAAATGACACTATTGAATTTACAATGCGAGTAAATTTACACGTGTTTTCTCATTCTGGAAAATTTGTACGATTAGAATGAAAAAAAACGATTTGCCAACAAAGTGCTGTGGTAAAAAACAAGTAAAACCTCTTAATTCCTCACTAAAGTACTTCGGTAAGAATGGTCGTAAATTAATCCTGATTGTGCTAGTAATAAGAGCTTAAAACCACATAAATAGTGTTGTTACCCTAGAATAGGCACCTCTAAAAGATTATATTTGTTTTGATATAACACGTTAGCTGTACGCCCAAAAAAACCTTTTCGTTAAAAATAACAATCGAATTAATATAATTTTGAATATAAATAAATTAAAATTTACGAAACATAAACGCAATAATTGATAAGAATAAAAAATGCCAGATAAAAGTAAACCAATCAGATACAAACTTTTAAGTTATGGTAAATATTTCATCAAAGAAATAATTCCAGTAACCATTGGGATTTTAATTGCCTTTTCTATAGGTAATTGGAATCAAAACAAAAAGGAACAAGAATATGTCACGGAAATGTTAGGTTTAATTGATAATGAATTGAACGCAACTGATAAAGGCATCGAAGATGTTATTCCTATTCAAATGTCATTAATAGATACATTGCAACATTTTTCTAACGATAAAGATGTAAGTATTATGCAATCTATTCTAAAGGTCGGTGGAGTAAAAATTGCTACTATAAAAACTAATGCGTGGAATGCCATTTCAAGTTCAAAACTTGAGTTAGTTGATTATAAGTTAATTATTCCTTTATCAGATATAGTAGAGGAAAAAGAAGTTTTAAAAGTAAAAAGCAATACTTTAATAAATTTTGCCAATGAGAATCTGAATGAAACAAATACGGAAAAAAAGAAAGTTTTAATTTTATATTTAAAAGACATTATCGGAACAGAAAAAGCAATCCAAGAGCAGATTAAAGTAGTCAAAAACCTGAGAGAATAAGGCCTACAGCTAATAACTAAGTACTCGGCTCGCCGATAGGTCAGAGCTGAATATTGTGTTGACGAATCCGGTTGCTTTGGCGTCTATGGGTAAAACGATAATTTTTGTGTATATATAACACGTTGGCAGTAATTAAGAAAAAATGAGGAGCTACCTACAATCATTTAACATTCTAACCGAAAACGAAATCTCCCTTTTTGAAAGTAAGGTTCGGAAAAAGAATTTAAAAAAGGGCGATTTTTTTATCAAAGAAAATCGAATATCTAAAGAAGTTGCATTTGTGGTTTCTGGTGTGTTTAGGTCGTTTTATTATTCTTCATCTGAAAAGGAAGTTACCTATTGTTTTACTTTTTCAAATTCTTTTGTTAGTGCTTATTCTTCTTTCCTATCTCAAACAAAAACAATTGAAAATATTCAAGCATTAACAGCTATAGAGTTATTAACTATATCAAGAGAAGAAATTTTAATTTTAGAGAAATCAAGTACAAATTGGCTGAAATTTTTCAAATTAATTGCTGAACAAGAATATATAAAAATGGAAAAAAGAGTGTTCTTGTTGCAAAAAGAATCGGCAGAAAAAAAATATAAAGATTTACTAATAAATCAACCTGAATATTTACAATTAATCCCCTTAAATTTTCTGTCTTCATATTTAGGAATTACCCAAAGACATTTAAGCAGAATAAGAAAAACGATTTCGAATTAGACATATGTCCTTTTAATAAAGTAACCAAGTATTGTTCTTTGCACAAAACAAAGAACAACCATGAAACACGTATTAATAATAAACGGACATCCTGACAAAGAGAGCTTTAATTACTCATTATCGGAAGCTTATATAAAAGGAGCAAATAAAACAGATTCTATAATTTCTCAAATTAACATTGCGGAATTGGAATTTAATCCTAACCTGCAATTTGGCTATCGGAAACGAATGGAATTGGAGCCTGATTTAGTTTTAGCCATAGAAAAAATTATTAAGGCAGACCATATTGTTTGGGTCTTTCCAATGTGGTGGTATGGCTATCCAGCACTTATGAAAGGCTTTATTGATAGAACATTTTTACCGTCTATTACTTATCAACCGATTGATGGAAAAGCATTACCAGAAAAACTACTGAAAGGAAAATCTGCACGATTAATTATTACGGCTGATACTCCAAAATGGTATGATTTTCTGATAATGAAAAGCCCGACTATCAACCAATTTAAAAACGGGACATTAAAATTTTGTGGCATAAGTCCTGTAAAAACAACTTATATTGCCTCAATAAAAAATTCTACTTCCGAGTTTAGAGAAAAGTGGTTAAAAAAAGTAACATTGTTAGGAGAAAACGTGAAGTAGCTACTACTAACTTAAGACGTACTGTGTTAAAAAACAAGTAAAAACCTCTTAATTTCTCACTAGAGTACTTCGATAAGAATGGTCGCAAATTAATCCTGATCTAGCTATTAATATGAGCTTAAAACCACATAAATAGTGTTGCTACCCTAGAATAGGCTCCTCTAAAAGATTATATTTGTTTTGATATAACACCTTGGCAATAATGTGGAAAATCCGTAATAATTTGAAATTTATAGTAATATTATTTGCTTTACCAATATTTGGACAGAATATGAATTTACCTAAAGATCTAACTGAATTCTTAAAAACTAAAACGGAATTGAATTACGACCATAAATCTGTGGAACCTGACTTTGTTGAAATTATTGACTTTGAAAAATTAAAACTTGGAAACGTTTGGATTAGGGGAGAAACTAATGGAAAATCATATTATGAAATTCCTGCAATTAATTTGACTGACAAATGCGAATATTATGACCCTGAATTTATTCTACTCTATTTGCCGAATGAAAAAATGTATGGAACTTGGGATTCTGACCATTGGAATTTATATGTTTTCCCAAATACAAATTGGACTGACATAACTAAAAACCCAGCGGAATTTATAAACCAACAATGGAATCCGAAAAAAGAAATCGGAATTTTATTTGACTCAATAGCAAATTATAAACTGATAAATGGATGGCCATTTTGAATAAAAAATAAAAACACTATTGCCAGTCGAGTAAACGGCTCTGACTAAAGTAGCCAGAGTGCGCCTCTCACAGCGCTGCAGTGCAAGGTCGAAGTATCAGTACCGAGTTTTGTACTGGTATTTACTCCTTATTCAATCACAAATAACCTTCAGATAAAACCTCGCGATTTCACCCCTTGCGACTTACTAATACTTCAAAGCCCCTGCCCTGATCCAGAGCCGAAGGGTTTTTCTTGCGCATTAGGGACCTGTCTGTCCGATAGGCAGGCTTGCATCATCTAGATTAATTATTTACCTTTCGGCAAATCAAAAGATGCCCATACTGGGCACACACAACGTGCATAATTCATTGCTAGGTCTGTGCTCATCTGGAAAATTCAAGTTTATCTTTCGCAAGAAATTTTATCTTAGCCGAAAGATTACGGTTACGAAGTTCGCAAAGCCACGAAACGTTGGCAAACCTTAAAAAAAATGAATAGAAAATTTGAAACATTGGGATTTAGCATAGTGTGGTTCGCCATTATTGCACAGTTTTTCTTAATGCTTGAAAACAGAATTGCTAATGTTCCAGAAACGATTATTCGCTTTTTTAGTTTTTTTACTATCCTAACAAATATTTTAGTAGCCTTGTTTTTGACTACACATGTCTTCAGACTCAAAAAATATCCGTTTAATTTATTTTTTGCAAAAGGAACACTAACCGCCATTACAGCATTCATATTAATTGTAGGCTTGGTGTATCAGATAGTATTAAGGCACATATGGGAGCCAACTGGACTTCAATATGTTGTTGATGAATTATTGCATACTATAATCCCACTCTTTATGTTTGGATATTGGTTTTTCAATATTAAAAAAGAAGACCTACTGCTAAAACCCATATTAAATTGGTTAATATTTCCATCAATATATCTTATATTTATAATAGTAAGAGGTTATTTATCTGGGTATTATCCATATCCTTTTCTTAACATTGAAGACATTGGTTATAAAAGTGCCTTAATAAACATTGCAGTAATTTTATCGCTAACAATTGTAATTATGATAGCTTTATCTTCTATTGGAAAATATAAATTTAAAAACAACACTTTATGAAAAAACAGACACCTTTACTTGTTGCACTAATTACATTACTAATTGTTTCTTGTGCTACTAAGAATAATATTGATGGAGATGAACTATATCGTACAACTTGGGAACTGGAGTACATTTCAGGACCTCGAATTGCTTTCGAAGGATTATATCCTGACAAAAAACCAAAGATTACATTCGACAAAACAACACATAGAGTCTCCGGAAATAATAGTTGTAATGGCTACTCGGCAGATTATACTTTAAGTGGTAATTCTATTTCATTTGGAGACCCTGGACCATCAACATTAATGTTTTGTGGAGAAGGAGAAACCGTATTTATGAATATGATAAAAAAAATAAACAAGTACAGTTTGGATCAAGATGGAAAACTAAACTTAATGATTGATAACGTCCCGATGATGCGATTTAAAAAATCGGATAATTAATGAATCTCACTCTAAAAATAGGCACTTTATGTTTGCTATTATTAAGCTTTTCTTGTGTAGATAAGAAAAAAGAGCACTCTAAAAGTACAGAAATTGAAACTGTAAACGAGTCTTTGAACTCGACAAAAACAATGAGTTCTGAAAACAAAACAACTGCTATTTATTTTAGAGCTTCGGGAACAGAGCCTTTTTGGACCTTGGAACTATCTAATAATCAAATTAAGCTAATAACAATAACAGATTCCATTGTAGCACCTTATACAGGACCTGCAATAATTAAACATAGTAGCTTAAGAGTGTATGAAATTCAAACAAAATCAAGCCAACTTAACATCCAAATTGACCAATTAGAATGTAACAATGCAATGTCTGGTAACGTTTCACCATACACCGTAATTGTTGAATATAAAAAAAATACAGAATCATCACTTCATAACATACAAGGTTATGGAAACGATATTACCTATAATTAATTTTAAGTTTTAAGCGCATTAAATCAATTATTGAAATAATAAAAAATATGAAAAAAATAGCTTTATTAATTTTTGCACTCGTTAGCATCGTAGCTTGTAAAGACAATACTAAAACAGATAACCAAACGGTAATAGAAGAAGTTAAAACAGTAATAGAAACAACGCCAAAATCAATTTTAGAAATCGGTTGCTATACTTACAACAGCGATGGCAACAATATTAAAATGGAAATTACCGAAGTAAATGCATACGTAACAGCAGACCTGAACATTGCTTATGCAGAAAAAGATAGCAATAAAGGAAAATTCGTCGGCACTCTAAATGGAGACAAGCTTATTGGAACTTACACTTTTAATTCAGAAGGAATAGAAAGTTCGAGAGAAATGGCCTTTTTAGTTAAAAACGACCTACTTATTGAAGGCTACGGAGAATTAAATGAAAATGGCACAAAATTCAACGATGTAAATACCATTAAATATACTTCGACTACACCTTTAACAAAAGCAAATTGCGAGAAATGATGGCCTGGATATTTCTTTATAAATAGAATACCGTTTTCCGAGTTAAAACAGACTCTATTTGTAATTATCTACCTTAAACACCAAACGGAATCCCTTACAACACAGGGCAAAAACAAGTGATAAAACACGATTCACTCATACTATTAATCACAATTTATAGCAGATTTAACACTAAACAGCCTAATATTAAAAACCCCTCTTTATTTTGTATAAAGAGGGGTTTAGTTAAAATACGAATATCTCTGTTTTAATATTATAGTCCTTTTTGAAGATCTTCAATGCTTTTAGCCATAACAACACCAGGTAATTTTACTGGAGCAGCAACTTCTGCTAAAAATGTTCCATTAACTTCTCCTGTTTTGTAAGTTGTAAAACCAATACGGTATAAACCAACAGTTAAAGCTTTTGTAGGACTTCCTACTTCACTTGTATATCTTAATAACGAGTTATAACTGCTTCCGCTAGGTTGTTTTGGCATATCACTACTATCATCGTTGCTAGCAAGAGTTGTCCAAGTTGCATTTTTGGCAGCTTCTTCAGTAATATCTTCTGCTTTAAAAATAGTAGAACGCTCTAAAGTAATGTAAGTATCAAAATAATCGCTAGACCCTGCATTTTCAGTGTAAGCCGCAGATTCAATAGCGTCTTTAACTTTTGTATTCCCAACAGGAGAAAGCATTCTTACACCTAATTCTGGAGCAACAGCAGGAATCCATAGATAGATATAATAGAATTTTTTACCATCTACTATTTCATCTTCATTACCTGCAGAAGCATATCCTAAATAAGAAATAACATCTGTGTAAGGTACTTGAATGGTTTTTGGTCCAACTTTTTTCTCTACTGAACTTCCAAACTTATTTAATTTTTGAGCTTCTGCATTAAAAATACAACAGAAAGCGAATACTGATAATACTACTAATTTAATTTTCATTTTGGTATTGGTTTTTATGTTTTGTTTATTTATAGACATTCGTAAATTTATTTTAATTCAAAAGACACGGAAACACTATGAGCTTGAGAGTTTGAAGTCCCATAATCCATCACATATTGTTCGCTAGTGTTTGAGTCTGAAATAGTAAC
Source organism: Formosa sejongensis (assembly GCF_033447105.1). Classification (NCBI taxonomy): domain Bacteria; kingdom Pseudomonadati; phylum Bacteroidota; class Flavobacteriia; order Flavobacteriales; family Flavobacteriaceae; genus Formosa; species Formosa sejongensis. The sequence goes on along the minus strand of NZ_JAWQUN010000022.1, from coordinate 54,961 downwards.
TATTTCGCCTATTGTTTTATTCAATTTTACTGCAATCGCTTCAGCTCTTGCTCTTGCATTTTCAATAGCCAATGTTGATAGTTCTGCTAATTCTTGTTCTGTTAATTTTGCACTTTTCATATCTACATTGTCAATAGACGTTCCTGCAGATTTTAATTGCATTATTTTTCTCACTTCATCTTTATCAGACGTTTTTAAATAATAACAAGCAGACTCCCTGTTTTGCGAATACGACATCGCAAACTCGTAATAGGTATTCCGTTTAAATTTGCTAAAATCTATTCCAGCCGCTTCTGCTTTTTTAATATAATTTTCTCTAACAAGATCTAAAGATGTGGCTTCAATTTCACCTTGGCCTTCATAAACCATAATTTGTTGTAACGTGATTAAAATAATATAACTGTCGTCTAACACTTGTTTTGGGGTTTCGCCAATAACTGTAATTGTGTTTCTACTGTCTTGTGCAAATGTTGGCAAAGCAAACATTAGCACTACTAAATAGATAATGTTTTTCATAATAATTTATATTTAATGGTTTGTGATATGTGTTTTTAAAAGAAAAGAATGTTAGCTACAATCATCCAAATACCGACGAATAAACCAATAAGACCTAATTTACCTTGCTTTGGCGCTAACTTTTCTCTAAGTATTACAGCATTGTCTTTAACAGCATCGTTTTTAGATAATACATATTTGTTGATAAGGCTAAACCCTAGCATAAATCCTAAAACAGCCTGAATAATATTTCCTGCTAATAAAGTTCCCCACCAGATTGGAAATGTTGTAATCCAACCTAAGTTTAAAATTGAAAATACAATTCCCCAAACACCATAAAAGCAAAAGATTAATCCAATCCAACCTTGGTAAGGTTCTATTTTTTCTAAAAGTTCTTTTGCATTAGGTTTTTTTGATAATAATAAAGATGGTACTGCGATGATGCTTAATAAGATTAGTGTAATTCCGAAAATCATAATGTTTTTTTTTAATGGTTAAAATTTGGTTTTTTTATATTTGAAACACTTTATTTGTTTTGTGATGTCTCTCATATTCTTATGCAAATCTAGAGCAATAGACTTCTTGTTTTAACCCTGTTTTTAGTGAAAAACACTACCCTGAAAACAGTGAGTTTCACCATATAATGCTGATAATAAATACTTAACAACTTGTTGTTTTATGCTTTTTGAAATAAAATGAGCAGAACCACCCATTTTTCTATTCGGTTAATAGATTTGCGTTATGCTGAAAACCACTTTAAACAAAAAAAGCCGCTATTATAAAATAGCGTCTTTGCGTAAAAGGGATGACTATGTTGCCGTTATGAAGACACATATCCTTTTTTTATAGCGTACTTAGTTAATCCAGCGAGGTTTCTAACATTAAGTTTCGTAATCAAGTTTTTCCGATAACTTTCAATAGTATGTTTACTTAAAAAGAGCTTTTCTGCAATTTCCTGAGTGGTAAATTCTTCTGCGATAAGCGAGATCACTTCAACCTCGCGTTTTGTAAGTTTAATTTCCTTTTCTTTATTCTTCTCAAACTTGTTTTGAAGATAGATATCTTTAATTTCTTTTGAAAAGTATTTTTCACCTCCTAAAATCGTTTCAATAGCTTTTAAAAATTCTTCCTTTTGTGCGTTTTTTTGAAGATAGCCATCTACATTATCTTCTATAAGTGCATCAATAATCTCCGGTGTATTGTGCATACTCACAACCAAAGTTTTTATATCTCTAGAAGTGCCTTTTATCCATTTATTTAAATCAATACCATCTACTTCTGGCATGGTAACATCTGTAATTACGAGGTCTATTTTTTCTTCGGTATTTATAGAAATATATTTTTGTATATGACCACCATGCTTTGCCGTATATAAAATGTTGTAATTGCTTTCTGTATTTAGAATACTTAATAAGCCATCTAAAAACATTTTATGATCGTCGGCTATAATAAGGTTATACTTCATTTGTAAGTGCTTTTAATGGAATTTCTATATTGATATTGGCTCCTCTGTTGGGTTGCGAATCAATATGTAATATGCCGTTATAATTTTCTACTCTATTTTTTATATTGGTTAAACCTATACCTAATGTCGTAAGAGATAAATCGAACCCAATACCATCGTCTTCATATACAAAAAAGATACATTCGTTTAAAAGATCTAATTGTATATCTATGGTTTTTGCTTTAGCGTATTTTAGCGTGTTGGTTGTTAATTCCTGAAAAATTGAAAACAGTTCGTTCTGTAATATTTTGTCTAGTTCATTAATTTTTACTTCATCGAAAAAAGCAACATTTATGGTGAGTTCACTAGCCTCTTGAACGGTGTTTATGTACTCTTTAATTAAATCGACAAAATCATTTTCTCTAATTTTTTTAGGTAACAAGTTATGCGATAAGTTTCTTACCTGCTCGTAAGTATCATCTAACTGACTATAGATTAAACTCATTTTTTCCGGGTGATTAGAAAGCTGACTGAACTGTAATTTTATAGCTGCTAAATTACCACCAACACTATCGTGCATTTCCTGTGCAATCTTCTTTCGCTCTTGGTTCTGGCCTTCAACAGATGCTTTTATAAGCATAATTTCTTGATCCTTTTTCAACGAATTAACGCGTTGCACGTTTATCTCTTTCTCTTTTAAATTTAGTAAACCTTGAGCTTGCAGTTTTTGATAGTAAATAATTAAGAGTGCTATAATAGGCACTAATAAAATGAAAAAAGCGACAAGTACAATATATTTAATAGTCTTTTCTCTATCCAGTTCTACCGCTTTTAGCGCATCTCTTTCTTTAAGTAATGCAATTTCATTTTTACGTTTTTCAACACCGTTTTGTAATTGTAGGACTTGATTTTCATTCTGCTTTGCAATTATAGCTTTTTGAAGTTTGTATTTTTCTATATCTGCATCTTTGTTCTTAATATTTAAACTCTTATTTAGGTTTTCTATCTCTAATACTTTTATTTTTTTTTCTTTTTCGAGCGTTTTAAATTTAAACTCTAAACTATTTATTTCTTTCTCCTTTTGTGAGTTCTCTATAGAGTCTTTTATCATGTAATACCGCTTTCCGTAGTTATAAGCATTACTATAATCATTTTTTCTAGCCGAGAGTTTTTCTAACATAAGATAGCTATGCATCTGCAAGTCTAAAGCACCTAAGTTAATAGCCTTTGGTAAAGCGCTAGTAAATATTAAAAGCGCATCATTATCTCTTTTTTCATTATATAATAAGGTCCCAATTTTGTCTGTAATTATAAGTTCTAAATTATAGAACTTATTTTGAAAGCTTATTTCTTTGGCGTCGTAATATTCTAAAAGGGCTTTATTTGTTTCACCTATATTCAAATAATTATCGGCTATATTAATAATAACGTTTATTAAGGCTTGTATATCAATGTTGTCTTTTTCACAAATGGCTTTCGCTTTTTGCAAATAATTATTAGATCTTTTATATTGGTAAAATGACGAATAAATAGACCCCAAATTGATGTAGCTTCCTAAAATAATTTCATCATCGTTAGAATATTTTACACATTTTTCAAAAAGCTCTAGAGCTTCTTGGTTCTTACCCAATGCAATGTATGTACTTGCTAAACCGTGTAAATGTGAGTAATACAAATTTGTTTCGTTGTATTTCTCGCTTAGTTCTGCGCCTTTAATGTGCCATTTTTTACTTTCATGATACAAGCCCCTATTTTTATTGTTTATGGCAAGTAATTGGTAAGCTAAAATAGTTAGTCTGTTTCCTAAAGAATCGTTAACTATGTTTTTGCTTTTAAGCGCTTGTTGGGTATAATAAATAGAAGAATCTATTTCAGTATATTTATTATGGTAATAAGCTAGTAACAAATTGGTGTTTGCTAAGGCTTTATTTGTTTTAAATTTAGGTAAAAGACGAAGTGCCTGTTGATATGCTTTTTTATCAGAGCCATTGTTAAAATAGTAAAAAAGCGAGTCTACTTTTTTGTCTTCAATGGCAATAATGGACGTTGTTGTTTGGGCTATACAAATTGAAGTATAGCACACAAGGAGAAAAGCAAAAATATTTTGGGGCTTAAAAAGCATGTGCAAATGTAGGAATTGCAGAACGTATAACCACCCCCGAAAACAGGGTTTTCCACGTTTTTTAAAAAAGTTTAGAATACAGCACACAATACCAAGTAATTATAAGTTTGATATGGCCAAATACAAACACCACATTGAGCGCAAATTTACAAACGTGTAGCACGCTATAAGCAAAACAAAAATTAAGGTTAATATATCCCACGACATAAGTTTACATCTATCTTTAGTTTTTAAAACACCACATATGGTATATGAATTATTAGTCTAAAACAATTTTAAACTGTCGTTAAATTTAAGGACAAGACTTACTTATAGTATTAAAAAAAAGCCTACTATAGCAGTATTAAATAACGATTACAACTAACCGTATTACACCATGGAATTGCTTATAATTTATACTGGTTTCTTTCTAGCTGCATATGCCGTAATAGGTAATGATGTAATACAAACATTAGGGACTTTTCTGTCGTCTAACAGCAAAATGCATTGGGTGGTTCTGTGGGCATTTGCATCTACTATTTTAGCTGCAACCTTATTTTACGGATGGTATTTCAATAGTGGAGACGTATCCTACCAAAGATTAAATAATATAAATCTACCGGAAACAATTAAATGGTGGCATTTAATTGCACCGCTTTCCTTATTGGTTATTACCCGTTTTGGTATACCTGTTAGTACCACATTCATGATACTTAGTGTTTTTTCGAGTCAACAGATTATTGAAAAAATGATACTTAAATCGGTTTATGGTTATGGTATTGCTGTTGTTTCAGCCTTTCTGCTTTACTTGTTAATTGCCCAAAATTTTGAATCAAAAAAATCTATTGATAAAGTGGACAATACCAAACAAAAAAAGTATTGGATCATTGCACAATGGGGCTCTACAGCATTTTTGTGGTCTCAGTGGTTAATTCAGGATTTTGCTAACATCTTTGTTTTCCTTCCTCGCAAATTATCGTTGTTAGAACTATTGGGTTCTCTTGTCATAATATTATCCATTATGGCCTATATATTCAAAAATCGTGGTGGTAAAATTCAAGAAATCGTTAATCAGAAAGTAAACACCCGAAATATTCGCTCTGCTACAATAATCGACCTTTGTTACGGATTAATGCTCTTCTTATATGGAAATTATAACTCGATTCCTATGAGTACAACCTGGACATTTATTGGAATTCTTGCTGGACGTGAAATAGCAATAAATTACCTTCTAAACAAGAACAAATTAAAGAACTCTTACAAACTTATAGCTAAGGATTTTGCAAAAGTTAATATCGGTCTTGCAATAAGTATTTTTATAGTCTATTTAATTCAAATGATTAAAACCTATTATGCATAATCTCAAGTACTACTTATAATAGCTTGCATTATGTCACACATTAAACCGCTGTATATATGGTTAATGAAGCATCTACTCTACCCTACAAACCTAAAGGATAAAACTTTGCTTAGGGTTAACTATTTTCGCACTTCGGTATTAGAGTTAGTCGTGAATGCTATTGCCTACTAAACAACAATTCAGATATTGAATGATAAAAGAATACCCTGTTCAGGCTAGCTTGCTAAATTAATTCCATAAACATATCTAGACTATGTCGAATCATATTGTTCAACATATAAAAAGCATTTAAAAAGGAATTAATAACAACGGCATATTTCACCAATGCGTTGTTAATCGATACGGAAAAGAAAGAACGTTGTACTACACTAAAAAAAAAAGGCTATTTTTAAACTTAACTAATGTTAGTTGCTTTGTTAGCAAGCTGCTGAGTTTCCTTCAGAAAATCCTAGTATCCTAACAAGCCTTTTTCTAAGGATTCACTATCGTGATATTATAATATTCAGCATTATTTTAAATTTAAAACAATGAAAATTTACAGAGATAATATAAAAACATACGATGCCAAACTACTCAAGCTAAACACCGAATTACATCGGTTTTCAGTGCTTAGGGTGTTTGTTTTTATATGTTCAATTATCCAACTCATTGCCTTAGTGCGCTTTAAATTAGTTACAATCGCCTTAATTGCTTTTCCTATTTTGATACTCCTTTTTGGATTTGTTTTAAATCGGTATGATAAAATAGCAGCATTAAAAAAACATACCTTATTATTAAAAAACATCAATGCTTCTGAAATTCTGAGAGCAGCATGTGATCTGGAATCGTTTGATACAGGAGATACATTTATAGATCAAAATCATCCCTATACTTCCGATTTAGATATTTTTGGACAACATTCCATTTTTCAATTAATAAACAGAACGACGACAGAATCTGGGAAACTACGTCTATCGGAATGGTTAACAACACCGGCTTCTATTTCTGAAATAGCAGACAGACAAAAAGCCATAAAAGAACTGTCTACAAAATTAGAGTGGCGACAAGATTTTCAAGCCTCTGGCCTGCCTTTTCAAAATAAAAAAAGTGACTATTCTAAATTATTAGCTTGGGTAGAACAGCCGGTCGCTTTATTTAAAAATAGATATCTCTATATAGCCATCGCCATTGTCCTCCCTTTAATATTATTAGTATGTGCTTACTTTTTTTATGTGCATTTGGAGTCCACACAACGGTTTGTATATCTCGCAATTATTATTTTAGTTTTACTTATTAACTATTTCATTTTAAAAAAAGTAAGTCCACATGCCGAAGATATTGTAGAAACATCAACCGAAAATCTTAACACCCTTCAAGGGTATCGCGCTCTTATCGCTAAAATTGAAAGTGAGAGTTTTAAATCAGAGAAACTGCAAGCTTTACAAAACATAATTCAGAAAGGACACTATTCGGCATCTCATGAAATTAACAGCATATGTAAAGTATTGGAATTCTCTCACCAAAAGCCCATCAAAAAGGTTCCTATAGGCGGGAGTTATATGTATCAGCTATTAAACAGTTTTCTGCTATTGGATATTTATTTGATTATTGAAACAGAGAAATGGAAATTAAAAAACAAAACATTTTTAAAATTATGGGCAGAAGTCATTAGTGAGTTTGAAGTGATAAATAGTTTTGCCGGTTTCTGTTTTGCAAATCCAACCTACACGTTTCCAGAAGTCACAGTAACCAATAACGACATTCATTTTGAAGCTTTAGGGCATCCCTTAATAGATGCGAACACACGCGTTTGTAATGATTTTCACTCCGAAGGACATGGTAAAATTGTTATGATTACAGGGTCTAATATGGGAGGAAAAAGCACCTTTTTAAGAACCGTTGGTCTAAACCTTGTACTCGCATTCTCGGGTGCGCCCTGTTGTGCGTCCAATGCAAAAGTGTCTAGATTGCACCTATTTACTAGCATGCGTACCCAAGACAATTTAATGAAAGGCACCTCCTCTTTTTATGCGGAATTACATAGAATTGAAAACATGCTAAAACAGATAGAACATCAGCCCAATGTGTTTTTCCTCTTAGATGAAATGTTTAAAGGTACAAACTCTAAAGACAGACATCGTGGTGGTTTTTCGCTGATAAATCAACTAAGCACGCTCAAAACATCCGGAATTATTGCGACACACGATATTGAACTTGCTAAACTATCCGGACATGAAAAACACGTTACAAACTATAGTTTTAATAGTGAAATTAAAGATGATGTGATGGTTTTTAGCTATAAACTTGATCCGTTTATTTGCACGGACTTTAATGCTAGTGAACTGATGAAACGCAGCGGCATAAATATTTTATCACATATTCCAAATCCACCAAATTTATAACGTTGGACATTTAGTTTAAACAGATGGATCTCGCTTTTTAAATGGCAAAGATTGCCTTCACACCTCTATGTTTAGGAGTTGGAATATAATCGAATTATTCGTAGTACATGTATTGTAAAGTATACATTACGCGTTATAAGCTAAGTTGAAAATTTCTATGGATTTTACTATGCATGCTCTATGACTCCTTTCATTTTGCTAACTTAGTTAACTAAACACTTTACGAACATAAATACTATTGCGTTGTCTATAATCAGAAAGACTCAATTGTACATCCGCACTAACTCCTAATAGCTATTATGTTAGTTTGAGCGGCGTCGAAAACCATTACATACGATCTTCGACCCTACTCGATTTGACACGAAGTAAAATGAACGACCTCCGAGGCAGAGTCTAGAAAAATGCCATTGATTAAAACAACACATCGTGAGACATAACGGACATTCAAAAAAGCATATACTCTTCCATAAAAAATAATAATATGGGGTCTAAATTGGCACATATTCACTAAATTAGAGCCTTAATTAACGTCCATTAAAAGTGTTTAAAAACGGCCTATTTCCAGATACAAAATGGACTTTTATACTAATTTATATTTCCCCAAATTTAAAAAAAATGACTAACCTATTTACACGATCAACAAAACTGACACTATCCTTTTTGGGTATAGTATCTTTACTTTTACTTTCAAACTGCTCTAATGACGATACCGATACAACACCTGTAATCGGTACCATAGCCGCAAATGAAATTACAGATACGTCTGCGAATTTAGAAGGTCAGATTATAACTGAAGGCTCAGATTTAATAACCGCTGTAGGTTTTGAATATTCAAATAGTGCAGGTTTTACAGAAGGTACAGGTGTACAAATTAACACAGCTATACCAACTGCAGGCGTATTTATTGCTCCAATTACTGGACTTACTGCAAATACCGATTATTATTTTAAAGCCTTTGCGACGAACAGTCAGGGTACATTTTATGGGGCTGAAGACACTTTTAAAACAGCAGAACCTCAGGTTGTAGATATTGATGGGAATGTATATCCTATTGTCACTATAGGGAATCAAACTTGGATGGCAGAAAACTTAAGAGTCACCCAATATGCAAATGGTAGAGATATACCTGAAGTTACAACTAATGACGCATGGAGTGCACTTGAAAATAACTCTTCAGACGATGCCTACTCTATACTGTATTCTAACGAATTTTATCTTCCATACGGTTTATTTTATACGTATGCTGCTGCTATAGGCGGACAAGGTATCCCTACCTCTGAAAATGTTCAAGGGGTATGTCCTAAGGATTGGCACTTACCTAACGACCAAGAATGGCAAGAATTATTAGATTATGTCGCTGCAGACGGACAGCCCGTACAAGCGTTAATGTCTCTTAAAGATTGGGGTGGTAATGGTACCGATTATTATGGTTTTAACTTGCAAGCAAGTGGCTTTCGTTCGGATATTGATGGTTCTTTTATGGATTTTGAAAGATTTGGCCAGTATCGGAGTAGTAGCGAGGTGTCTACAACAGGTGTGTATGCCCAGATGATTAAATTCTATCAGACCGATTCTGAAGCTAGATCTCTAGGTATGGCCAAAGCTACCGGAATCTGCATTCGTTGTATTAAAGATTAATCGCTTATTTATAACTGAAATCGAATATCCTACAACAAAAGCAAGGACTGTAATTTCCATGTACTCGCCTACTAACACATATTTTAACCTATTTTATTATTCATTTTTTTCATTTAATTTAGTACTTATCCACACAATTAATCAGACAATCAGCAAGATGTGTAATTTAAGGAACAATGGAAATAATTGAAAAAACTAACCAATGGGTACATACACATCCTGTTGCTTCTAGCATTATTACCTATCTAATATGGGCTCTATGTATATTACTCACCATTGCTTTTTTAAGACGTCTACTCAGAAAAAAGCTTCCTGATACAGAAATTAGATATAAGTCACAAAAAGCGGTGGAGTTCTTTGGTTACATTTTGCTAATTATAGTTACGATTTCTTTTTTTACAGGGACTATTAAAGACTTTGCGTTAGCCATTGGATTACTTACTGCAGGTATTACCATAACATTGCAAGAGTTAATTTTAAGTGTCGCGGGTTCTTTCTATATCTTTTTCGTTAACGTATACAAGCCTGGAGATCGCATAGAAATTAATAATATTAAAGGCGATGTAATAGACATTGATAGCATATAAACAACGATGATAAAAATTGGCGAATGGGTTTCTAGCGATAATTATAGTGGAAGAATTGTAAAATTAAGCAATGCCTTTGTTTTTAAAGGACCTGTATATAATTATTCAAAAGATTTTCCTTTTGTATGGGATGAATTTAATCTTCTTACAAAATTTGGTTCTGATATAGAATTAGCCAAAACTATTGTCGTTAAAATAGCTTCCGAAACCTTATCCGAATATATATCAAAATCCAAATACGAGTGGAGTGAAGTAGTGAATAAATACTACATTGAAAATGCTCAAGTCGATCCCACTTTAGCAATCACCATGACCGATAATTGGATACAATTTAATCTTCGCTATATCGTAGATTATAAAAAAAGAAGATATACAAAGAGCCTATTACATGAACGCATTGGAAAAGAAATAAAAATGACAGATGGCAAAGTAAAACTTGCTTCTGTTACTTTAGAGATTGTTCAAATACCAACTATAAATGTGAAAAAAAATGAATAACGAGCTAATTACACAAAAAAGTTGGTGGAAAAGAAATTGGAAATGGCTAGTTCCTTTAAATGCTATATTATTGATTTCTATCACTATTCTTATTACATCAGGAATAAGCGGAATGGGTGCAGATATAGCTCAAGCATATTCAGATACAGAGCTTTATCAAAAGGCATTAGAAAAAGTAAAATCTAACCAAAAAGTAATTCAACTACTCGGAGACATAGAACCCATTGATAAACTTGCCATTTTAGAAGGTGAAGTCCATTATACCCATAAGAACCAGACGGTGAATTCATCTATCCGATTAAAAGGGACAAAAGGGAATGCCCGAATGGACATTTCTGCTGATAAAATTAATACTGAGTGGATCTATACAATAATTAATGTCCGAATTAAAAATCCACCAGAAAAGAAGCAAACAATACACATAATAACAGCTGAATAAATAAAAGGCTAACCTAATTATAAACTTATCTACAAACACATAATATTGGAAACTACTAACGCTTAAACGAACAATGAACAATTCATGTTAAGTCGTTTAGAGGATGGTTTAAAAAGTGCACTTTTTTAGTCCCACATAAATATGCTCTAATTTTCTGAAATAGATTAGCATTAGGAAATAGCGTCGGCTACAAATACGTAACTTTATGAAAATAACACACTTAGTCCTTACTGAAACTTTTCTGACTTTTTAAATACGTATTTTAAAAGGAACGAACAGAAATGATACTTGAAGAAATAAAAAGTTCTGAATGACATTAACAAAAAAACAAATAGTACTTGCATCCCCTTTTTTGATTATCGGCATAAGCTTCGGAGTTGCCTTTCTATTCAAAAACAGCATCGGAAAATGGGCTTTTATACCCATAATTTTAATTCAGTGGTGTCTTTTTATAAGTTTCTTTTTGAGATATACAGATAAAGAGACAAGAAAAAAGTGGTTACAAAAATCAAAACGATCATTTGGATGGAACATTCTGGCTTTATGTATTGGAATACTTCCGCTACCATTATTTCTAATGCATTACGAAACATTAGAAATTTGGCAAGTTTGGCTACCATGGATTTTATTAGCGATAATCAATCCTTGGATTGAAGAATTTTATTGGCGTGGTCTACTTTTAGAGTACACAAAAAACTGGTCGAATTGGATTGCAATAACCTTTACAAGTTTAGTTTTTGCATGTAGTCACGCTGTGTTTGGAGTGAATTCAGAATTGAATAGTGGATTTACGGTTATTATATCGACGTTCATAATGGGTATAATTTGGGCTCTCGTTTATAAGAAAACAGATAGTTTGAGGTGGATTATACTGGCGCACTTTTTAGTCGACTTTTTTAATTTGTCTGCGGCCTCTTTTTTGGATTTATATGAAAAAGGAAATTGGTGAACCCAATAACAAACGTTTTACTCTTATATAATTAATGACTTCCTTTAGACCCATCAAAGATTAAATACAACCAAAACATACCGTTTATTTTGACCTTACATATTCTAGTTAAAAGACATAAATAACATTGTACTTTTTTTTAAAACAAAAGTACCTGACTCTTCATTATTTATATAAAGTAGCACAAAATCTTGCGTTTTACGATTCAGAAAATAGATGTTTGTGTTTTCTAACTTATTGTTAAATTCAGGTACTCTAAATTCAATTTTTAAAAACCTGACTTTCTAAAAAATCATAAAAACCTGACCTTAAAAGGGGTTATAAATTAGTCAAGTAACAAGTGCACCAAAAATTTCATATGCAAAAAAAAACATAGAGTTGTCTGTTCTTAAATTACTATTTTTAATGTCAATTTCGTAAAACACTAATACATTAACTCTAATGGTTAAACAACATTTAGTCTCAAGTTTCAATAATATACTAAGAGCTAAAATTTATTTCTTTCTAAAAAAATCGATCTGGAAATATTTAATGCTTACAACTATTTTGGGTTTTTTACAACCTATAAATACAATGAGTCCACTAGCTTCTGCCCTAATATATTTCATTGGAATTATGATTATACTTTGGCCTTTACAAATTTTAAGTGCTAAGACTTTAGGTCAGTCTATTCATTTTGATGCTTTAGTCGAATTTAATGACCACGACATTATAATCAATCATACTAACAAAGACAGTATTGAAACCAAAGATTGGAATTGGGTAAAAACTATTGAATTAAAAAAGGATAGAATTTGGTTGACATTAAATCTTAGCAGACCATTTGGAATTTCAATACCAAAGTCTAAATTGGACCAATCACAAATTGATTTTTTTAAACATAAAATGAAAATGAAAAACGATCGAAAACAATAAGTATAATCTGTTTTAAGTAACTTTAAGCAAGCGCTTTTTTAAAGGAAGATAGATGTATTTAAGAATAAGATATAAAGAGATCAAATTCCAAATCACTACCTTTAATTCTTACAACAAAAACCATTATAGGATGAAAATTGAGTTTAAAGAAGAGCAGAAATTCACACAATGGTGGGTTTGGGTTCTTTTATTCGGAATTGGGATTTTACCAATTATGGGAATTTACAAGCAATTTATTCTTGGAGAAAAATTTGGTAATATGCCGATGTCTAACTTCGGACTTATAGTATTTTCAATATTTATTTTTACACTAATTGCAATGTTTTGGTTTGTAAAATTAAAAACTGAAATTGATCAAAATGAAATCCGAATCCACTTCTTCCCATTTCTTAAAAAGCATATAAATTGGAAAGAAATAAAAAGTGCAGAAATCGTAAATTATGGATTTGTAGGAGGTTGGGGAATCAGACTATGGACAAAATACGGAACTGTTTATAATACAAAAGGAAATAAAGGTCTAGCTATTGAACTTCTTGACGGCAATAAATTTCTTATCGGAACCCAAAAAGAAATAGAACTAAATAACACCGTAAAAAAAATGATAAACCAACTTTAATTTTCATATTTAAACTCTCGATTCCAACTACTGAACGCAACTTAAGACTAATAAAATCTATTATTTGCATACTTAAAAACAATATTTTACCCGTTTTTAGATTCTTTTGAAGTTTGACTAATATATTTCCCAACAATAATTGCCGTTAAAATCACCATATAAAACTGACCTGCTAAACCTGTTAACATCGTAGCTTTTTGAGCGACTACTGTAGCTGGAGTTATGTCTCCATAGCCTATAGTTAACAGGGATATATAACTAAAATATAACAAGGCGTCTTTTTTACCCGAAACATCTAAATTAAAATCTACCCCATTGAAGGAACCTGGGTGTATAAATTCAATCGTAAAAAACGCAAAAAAACAAACCAACCCTAAACAAATATAACCACACATTAAACCTATAATTACATTTCGGTTAATCAACTTAGCTTTTATAACCTGCTTGATTAATTCAAAGGAAACAATAATATAAAATGTAAAATAACACGCCAACTTAACATACTCTAAAAATATTTCTGGTCGGTGATGGAAAAAATCACGAATAATAAATATTATTATAATCCCAACCAGTATAAAAAAGAGCTTCATCAATCTTTTATTTTTTGAAAGCAAAACGATTCCCGCCAAAAAATTCAAAATAATAGCTAATTGATTTAAGATATCACTAATTTCATCATTTACTAAAAAAATAGGGCTAAATAGTATAATAATAATGGTTGCAAAGAATATTTCAAACCTATAATTGTGAAGTCTGTTTAACTTGTTCATATTTAAATTTTTAGCAGCTTTTCTATATTCTCGTTCTGTCTTGGGCTAAATATATCTTTCTCTTTTCTAGACTTTTAAAGCACTATTAATAGATAAGAATCTACTTGCTCTTTTTAACTCCATAAAATTTTGACTACTAGAAAATTCTAGATTCTTTTACTGCAAATTGGTATTAAGGATGTGTTTTATCCGACAAACTTAATCATTTTTTTTATTAAGGCTTTTCCTATTTTAGAAGATAGTTTTCAATATACATACTTCTTTTGGGCTGTAAATACAATAACTATTTAAGATTAGCTATACCGTAAAGTTTGGAGAATGATTTTTTAGATATCGGTTCTTGAATTACAAATCAATAGCGACCTAAACGATTACTCTCTTTTTCTACAAAGATTTACCACTGCTGACTTTATAAAGTTAGTTGTACTTAGGGAAGTACTTTTTCTATATAAGTTGAATTTTGTTTTTTTAAATGGCCTATCGAAAATTTATCGTAAAATTTGAAGAGAAACTATCGTAAAATTTAAAGCTGTTTGAGCTAAACGTATGTTTCTATATAGTTGATTTTTAGTAGCGAGTTCTTTAAATTTAGATAGTGAACGAAAAATTTAGATAAAAGTTCGTAAGCCTAGATTTTTTTTGGCTTGGTTTATCCAGAGCAAAGTCGAAGGATCTTTTTATCAATGAAAAAAATGAACATACAATATTATTTAGGACACGATTGATTACAAATAAGTTTTCAGGCCTAATATGAATAGGAAACTACGAAAACCTATCCTCATTTTAATAAAACACGTATTTTAGTGCTGATTATAAATCTTTGCAAAAACCAAATGAATCACAGATATTACTCTAAAACAGATAGAGAACAAAACCGAATTCAATTGAAAATTGGAATGATTGCTCTAGCTTTGAATGTTATTGTTTTAGTCGTATCTATCTTTAGTGGATTCAATTTTCTTATATGCTTTTCAATAGTTGTGACCCTTTCGATAATTGCACCATTTTTTGATATTCCTACGCTTAAAAGAAAAGGAAAACTAATTTATTATTCGTCTCTCTTCATTGCCGAAAAAGAGAAAAAAGGACTCATAATTATTCACGGAGGATCCTTATTTGATTATATTTTTGTATTAGACAAATCATTTAATGGAAAGCAAAGCACAAATTTTATTCTTCAAAAGTATTTAGAAGGATGTAGGCTTCTCCTAATTTTTAGAAGACCAACAACAAAAGAAATTATATTAAATAAATAACGGAAAGTGATCTTCAATTTAAAAATTACTAACTTAAATTAAGCCAATATTGATTGCCGATATGATAGTAAACTAGAAAGGTCTTTAGATATTTTAGACTGAAACACAAGCTACTTAAAGTTGATAGGTTTGATCTGACAACTTAAAATCACACCGTTATCATTGGACCTGTATTCTGTCATAAATCAAAGTAAAATGCAATAAGCACATCGTTTTAACTATTCTTGAGACCAATAAAAGTAAATTTTCAATTCAAAATAATGAAAATAAAAACACCGTATAAAACAGTGGTTTAGTATAAAATATTTTATTAAAAAACTACAAAGAGTTTATAAACGCCAACACATCTTCTCTATCTTGAGTTGACAAATCTTTAAACTCATTTTTTGCTTGTTCTGCTTCGCCACCGTGCCATAAAACAGCTTCGGTTACGTTATTTGCACGGCCATCGTGTAACAGTTTAGTATGCTTATTAACTGTATTTATTAAACCAATTCCCCATAATGGTGGTGTACGCCATTCATTTCCAGATGCTTGAAAATCTGGAGCATTATCAGATAAGCCTTCACCCATATCGTGTAATAACAAATCTGTATACGGACGAATGGTTTGGTTTCTAAACCCTGCAATGTAATAATCATTACTGGTTTCCATTTTAGGAATGTGGCAACTTGTACATTTCATAGTGCTAAAAATTTCTTTACCATTAAGTACATTCTGATCTTCAAAATCACGTCGAATTGGAACTGCAAGCGATTGAGAATATAACACGACTCTATCAAAATTTTCATTTGTAATCTCAGGAGAACCACCATTTGGAATATTATCGCAATCGACATCTGAAGGACAGTTTTGGTCTGGAAAAATATATGATGTAATTCCCATATCTCCTGAAAAAGCTCCAGCGACTTGCTGCTTAATATTAGGCTGATTGGCTTTCCATCCAAAACGACCTATTTTTTGCGAATTGCTTTCGACATCGTAAACTGTATTTACGCGTCCAGAAATACCATCATTATCAGAATCGTATTCGTCTGTAAAACTTAAAAGTGTGTTATCAGAAACAGCTTCCAATAAGCCTAAACCAATCATCTGGCTTGCTATTCTAGGAGATACTAATACACCTGAAGCAAGTGAACCATATCCCAAATTTTCGATAGTATAAATCGGCTTTTGTAAAGTAATTAGTGTCCCATCGGCTAAAGTTTCTGTACTGGTTTGATAAGTAATTCTATAACTTCCTTTTGCAGTTTCACCGAGTATAGAGGCATCTTGTAACTGATTTCCATAAATAGGGTCTACATTGGCTGCTCCGTTTTCTTGATGCCCAGATATGCTTAAACGCAACAGTAATCCTTCGCCAAACTCACCATCGAAAGCAGGGGGTCTTCCGCGGCCATCTTTAAAATGACAAGACGAACAAGACACCGCATTAATAAATGGCCCAAGTCCGTCGCGAGCTGTTGTAGAAGATGGTGCCGATACCCAGCTCTGACGAAAAAACGAATTTCCAACGCCAAAATCAACTTGTTCTCTAACCGTTAAAGCCGTACTTGAAAACCCAAATGCTTCTTCGGTTGCGTTAACAACTGTTGATATGCCTCCTCCATATTGCTCGCCATCTTCTGGAACTAACATCACATAATCACTTTCATTACTATCGCAACTGCTCGTAAGCACCACGCCTAATGCAAACAAAATTCTAAAAAAACTTATTTTACTCATACTATTATATTAGACACCAAAAAAGTGTTGTATAATACAACACTTTTTCAGAATTATAAAATAAATTATAATTAACCATTCACTACAATTCCAATTGCTGAAGCTCCGGCTAATAAATTTTTACCAAGAATCAATAATTGATCTACTGCATCCTGTACTTTATCACCTTCTGCAGAACCTTCCCCGCCAGAAATAGCAAAATCAAAAGGAACAGACATTTCAGAAACATTTTCTTTTGCTTCAACTATAGCGTCTTCGGTACTCTCATAAAAATCTGAATTTGATTCAGAAACTAAATCTGATAAAGATGCACCATTTATACTTCCGTATGTTCCTTTATAAACATTAATAACGCCTTGAAGATTTAATGCAATATCTCTGTGTGTATTATCACTAAAACAAGAATGTTCGTCTTCTTGATCTGCATTAATTAATGCTACAGACATACGCTCTATTGGTAATTCTGCTAATACCAAAGTTGTAATACCTAAATACATATTTTGAAGAGCAACGTCTTCATCCAAACTTAAAAATGTCGTTCTATACGTTCCGCTTGGCGACCAAAGGTTTACCAAATACGTAAGATTATCGATAATTAAATCTGCACAAATATTAAGATACGCACTACGTCTATCTTGGTTTAAAGCTGTACCGCCTTCAACAAAATCTGTATAAGGACGTTGTCCAGCTAATTTCTCAGAAGGCGCTGTTAAATCTTGTCCCCAAAGTAAAAATTCAATCGCATGGTAACCCACACTAATATTTTTCTCTCCTCCATTTTCGTTAAGGCCTTCTAAAACGTCTTTTGTGATTTCTGGAAAAACTTCAAGATTATTAACAATACCACCATTAATTATGGTTCCGTTATCACTAACATAATCAATAAAATTCTCATCTAAAGGCCAAGCATTTAATAAACCTTCTGGTCCATTTTCATCATCGATTGGGCCATTTGCAAATCTAAATGCTTCTGTAGTTCCATAACTTTCTCTAGAGGTTAACCATTCACTTTTTGCAGTTTCAAAACTCGCTTGGGTAGGATTTTCTGTAAATGCATTTACCGCAGTTTTTAAAGAAATAGCATCTGTAAGTGCATCTTGATAATTTTGATATACAATGTTTGCATAGTTGGTAATAACAGCCGATTTAACTGTATTTTCGGTAGGGTCTGTAGATCCGGAATCGTCGTCACTATTACATGCTGTTAAAAATAATGTTGCTATAGCAAGTACTGATATTCTATAAAATGGTCTTTTCATATTGTTTATTTAGACTGATTAAAAACAAGACAAAAGTAATAACTTTCAAAAAATGTGCAAATAAAAACTCACTTTATTTATAACTTTTATCTTAAAACATAAATTTATTTAGAATAAATAAAGATAATATCACATAGTTTTTTACTTTTGAAAAAATTTTAATTCATGAAAAATACGTTATATCTAATAGGCATAGTTTTGATATGCTTTAGTTGTTCTTCAGATAATGGAAGTGACACTAATATTTCAAATTATGATAAACAAGCTATGTTAATTAATTGGGCTGATAACTTAATTATTCCTGCCTTTACCGATTATCAAACTAAAACTGAAGATTTAGAGACTAAAAGTTCAGCATTTGTAAACACGCCAAATACTGCAACATTGGGAGAATTGAGAACGTCTTGGAAAATGGCATATGTAACGTTTCAAAATATCGGAATTTTTGACATCGGAAAAGCGACAGATTTACACCTGATAGAAACAGCCAACACCTACCCTACTACAACGGCTAGTATTGATGCAAATATTGCTTCAGGAGATTATAATTTAAGTGCACAAACACAATTTGCTAGTCAAGGATTTCCTGCATTAGATTATTTATTATATGGTATTGGAGAAACAGACCAAGAAATTTTAGCATTTTATACCACAGATACAAATGCTGACAATTACAAACAATATATAACAGATCTTACGGCTAAACTTAAAAGTATTGCCGTTTCTATACTTGCAGATTGGAATAATGGATACAGAACAACTTACATTAACAATTCGAATGCAGTAACGGGATCGTTAAACCAAACAGCTAATAATTTTGTAGAAGATTTTGAGAAAGTTATTAGAGCTCCTAAAGTTGGAATCCCAGCAGGGAAATTTAGTAATGGTGCCCTTTTTCCAGAAAAAGTTGAAGCTTATTATAACAATACAATCGGAAAATCTTTATTAATAGAGTCTATAGATGCATCTCTTGCCTTTTTTGAAGGAAAAACATATGGCACTAACATTACAGGCCCTAGTTTAAAAGCCTATTTAAATGCCGTTGATGCCCAAGCTAGCGGATTACCGTTAAGCACAATTATTACAGACCAATATGATGCTATTCTTATTACTTGCAATTTGTTAAGTAATAGTTTAAGCGACCAAGTCACCGCTGATAATAGTAAAATGTTAACGACCTACGATGCACTACAACAAAACGTAGTCTACTTAAAAGTAGACATGATTAGTGCCCTTGGACTAACTATAGATTATGTAGATGGAGATGGCGATTAATTAACTCATGAGTAAACAAATACGAGATTACCTTAATTCTTATACAGACGTTGCTCCACTAGCTTTTTACAGAATCGCTTTTGGAGCGATGATGTTTTTTAGCGTAATACGATTTGCTGCACATGGGTGGATAGATAAATTTTATATCCAACCCATTTTTCACTTTTCTTATTACGGCTTTAGTTGGGTAAAACCATTAGGATTTTACACTTACCTTCTGTTTATTATCTGCGGAATCTCGGCAATTTGTGTTGCTATTGGTTATAAATACCGATTGGCTATCATCCTCTTTTTTCTAAGTTTTACTTACATAGAACTTATGGATAAAACCTATTACCTTAACCATTACTATTTTATTTCTATGGTTAGTTTTGTCATGATTTTTCTACCAGCGAATACCATTTGCTCTGTTGACGCGAAACAAAAAAATGTGCTATTTAGAAATACAGTTCCGCGATATACTATCGATATATTAAAAGTCTTACTCGCCATTGTTTACATATATGCAGGCCTTTTTAAATTAAATACAGATTGGCTTTTACACGCTATGCCTTTAAAAATTTGGTTACCTTCAAAAGCAGGTTTACCAATTATTGGAGCACTTTTAGGTAAAATTTGGGTTGCTTACGCTTTCAGTTGGTTTGGTGCTATTTACGACTTAGGTATCGTGTTTTTCCTTTTATACAAACGCACCCGATTATTTGGTTTCCTAATCGTAGTCGTGTTCCATGTACTGACTCGTATTTTATTCCCAATTGGTATCTTCCCTTTTGTTATGATTATCTCATCACTTATATTTTTTAGTCCTAGTTTTCATAGAAACGTACTACAAAAAATTATGGTTTTTTTCGGTAGCAAAACACTATCGGATCAATCTTTAAATTCAGAACATGTTGCTATTCTAAATGAAACCACTAAACCATTAGCAAAATATACACCAGTTGTTTTAGGGGTTTTTATAACCATACAATTACTATTACCATTTCGATATTTATGCTATCCTAACGAACTTTTTTGGACTGAAGAAGGCTACCGCTTTTCGTGGCGTGTTATGCTTATGGAAAAAGCAGGGTATGCAGAATTTACAGTAAATGATATTGAAACAGGTCAATTTAAAATGGTTGATAATTCAGAATTTCTGACACGTTTTCAAGAAAAACAAATGGCTTTTCAGCCTGATTTTATTTTACAATATGCTCATTTTCTTCATGATTATTATCAAAAAAAAGGAATGATAGACCCTGAAGTTAAAGTGGATTGCCACGTTGCACTTAACGGCAGATTAAGCCAACAATATATAGACCCAAACATAAATCTTGCAAAACAATATGAATCTTTTAAACCAAAAACCTGGATACTCCCTTTCAACCATACTATCGAAGGGTTTTAGCTTTGTTTTATTTTTAATCACAACCATTTTATATGCTCAAACTCCTTTTACGGGGATAGTACAGATGGAAAATGGTACGCCTATTTCTCATGTTGAAGTTATAGACGTGGCTACTGGAAGGAAAGTATTCACGAATACAAACGGGCAATTCGAAATCACTTTAAGTCAGCCAACATTTTCAATTGTTTTTTATAAAGACGCCTTTCTTTTAAAAGAAAAACACTTTACTAAAGATTCGAATAATGTCACCATTATTTTAGAAGATGTTATCGTATTAAATGAAGTCGTTATTCAGAAAAATAAAGAGCGTGTTTTTGCTATTAGTCATTTAAAAGATATAGAAGGCACAGCTATTTATGCCGGTAAAAAAACGGAGATTATTGAAGTCGATAAGCTTGTGGTAAATAAATCGGTAAACACGACTAGGCAAGTGTATGCACAAGTTGTTGGTATTACTTTTAATGAAAATGCCGACGGTGGATTACAACTTAACATTGGTGGTCGTGGATTAAATCCTAACCGTACAAGTAACTTTAACACCCGCCAAAACGGTTACGATATTAGTGCAGATGTACTAGGTTATCCAGAGAGTTACTACACACCACCTACAGAAGCTTTGTCCGAAATTCAGATTATTAGAGGTGCGGCATCTTTACAATACGGGACTCAATTTGGTGGTTTAGTAAATTTTAAAATTCAACAACCTACTGCAAAACCTATCGAATTAGTGACTCGAAATACCGTAGGCTCCAATGGACTTTTTACAAACTTTACAAGCCTTAGCGGAACGAATGGAAAATTTAGTTATTATACCCATTTTAATTATAAACAAGGCGACGGATTTAGACCTAACTCTTATTTTAATAGCCGTAACTTTTTTATAAATCTGAATTACCAATTTAATGAAAAAACTTCTGTACATTTCGATTACACCCTTTTTGATTATCTCGCACAACAGCCTGGCGGACTGACCGATTATATGTTTAATGAAGATATGTTTCAGAGCAATCGTGAGCGTAATTGGTTTGATGTAAATTGGAATTTATTTGCGCTTAGATTAAAACATCAGTTTACAGATAAGGCAAATTTCTCACTACAGTTATTTGGTTTAGATGCGAGTAGAAGTGCTTTAGGATTTCTATCTAATCGTGTTAGTAATCCAGATATTCCTGGAACTGTAAGAGACCTTATTTTAGGCGATTTTGTAAACTGGGGAGCAGAAGCTCGGTTTCTACAGAAGTACGATTTAAACGGAAAAAGTAGTGCCTTTTTACTAGGTGCAAAATATTACCAATCTAGAAATACATCTATCCAAGGTCCAGGAAGTAGCGGTAGCGGACCAGATTTTAACCTAGCCCTAGAAGAATTTCCAAACTATTTATACCAAAGTGATTATGTCTACCCCAATTTGAATCTAACAATCTTTGGAGAAAACATCTTCAGACTGTCTTCAAATTTAACTATTACACCAGGATTTCGATTTGAAAATATTCGAACACGAGCAGATGGATATTGGAGAAATATAAATACCGACCAAGCAGGAAATATTATTTTAGATGAATTGATTGAAGAAGATGTTACTAAAACCCGAAGCTTTATTTTATTTGGTGTTGGTGTGAGTTTCAAACCACAACCTACAACCGAAATTTATGCAAATATTTCTCAAAATTACCGCTCTGTTACATTTAGCGATATACGTACTATAAGTCCAAGTTTAGTTATAGATCCCAATATTACAGATGAAAAAGGATTTACTTCGGATATTGGGTTACGCGGAAAAATTAGCAATAAATTTAGTTACGATACTAGTATCTATGCCTTATTATACAACGATAAAATCGGAGAATATCAAACAACCAACCCTAATGGTTCTGCAGCTGTAGTTCGTTATAGAAGTAATATTGGAACCGCTATAACGTATGGTTGGGAAACTTTAGTAGACTGGAGTATTAGCAATACATATTTTATAGACAAGTCTAATTTTTCTTGGAATATGTTTATAAATAGTGCGATTACTAGTAGTGATTATTTAAAATCTGAAGCACCTGGAATTCAAGGTAACGAAGTAGAATTTGTTCCTCTTTTTAATATTAAAACCGGAACTACTGCCGGATACAAAAACCTAAAAGTCAGCCTTCAATTCACTTATTTATCCTCGCAATTTACAGATAGTAATAACAGTGTTACAAACCCAGAGGATAATACATTTGGTATTTTTGGTCAGATTCCATCTTTCTTTGTTGCCGATTTTTCAGCATCTTATTCTTGGCGCAAATTAAAACTAGAAGCAGGTATTAATAACTTTACCAATAATTATTATTTTACAAGACGTGCAACAGGATATCCTGGTCCTGGAATTCTTCCTAGCGAACCGATAACGTTTTATACAACCCTTGAAATTAAAATATAATAAAAGTTATTTTTTACCGTTAAGCTAACCCCTTAATTCCATACATATTGATAGTACAGTTTTCTAAAACACATTAACTGTTAACATATAAAATGGTTTTATTTTTTAAAGTTTTACTTAAGAGTTTTGTTTATATCCTAAGCATTAAAACTCATAAAAAATAGAATAATTTAGTCAGTCACAAATGAGTAATCAAAAAATAAATATCTAAAGCAGTGTCGCCAAATCAAATCACTGGATCTCATATTTATTTAAAAAGTAATTGTTGCACTCAAACCATAGGACTGTCCATTGTAAAAAGGCATGACTAATCCATTGGTATGTTCTTTATCTTTAAAAACATGCTTTTTAATTAACGGATGTACCCAATAGGCTATTTTTGTACTTAAAATCCCTATTCCAGCACCAGCAGCCACATCGCTTAACCAATGCCTACTGTTATACATTCTAAAAAAACCTGTTCCTGCAGCAACAACATACCCAGAAACACCATACCAAATTGAGACATCTTTATACTCCTGATATAAGAATTCTGCTCCCATAAAAGCTGTTGCCGTATGCCCCGAAGGAAATGAATTATTTGAAGATCCATCCGGACGCATAACATTTGATGTTGATTTAAGCACACCAACAGTTCCTCCCATTATTAAATATGCTGTACCAAGAATAATAGTCCTGTCCTTAAAATTATGTTTCCCTTTAACACCAAAAGCATTTAAGGCATAAACAGATAAAAACGGTGCATATTGACTAAAATCATCAACTGTGAATTTATCATCTATATTTTCTAATAATTCATTATTAGCACCCTCATTAATATCCCTTATAGTATGGCTTTCCAAGCCAACTACACCATAACCAATTAAAGCGGCAGGGATAATTAATGCTTGATATTTAAACCTAAGCGGTTCATCCTTTTGTATTGAATCTACAGGAGTAATTTGTCCAAATATATTATTAGCAAAGACACAAAAACACACAAATAAATATTTCATTTGATTTCCTTATACTATTGAAAATAGTTCTGATAAATCTTTAGTTAAGTAGTTGCTTCTTTTTCATCACCTTCAAAACAAAGTATATAAGAAGCGAAGTTAAGGCTGCATAAAACCAAAAATCGAATTCAAAAACGAGTCTTTTTTCCTCCACAATTTCTCCTATACTTTCAAACAGCCAAAACAAAAGAAATATAGCCGCAAATCCATTTTTTTCCTTTTTAAGCACTTTTTTAAAACTAAAAGGATGAATGCTTTTCTTAAAATTTTTAAAAGTTGGAATAAACGCAGGGACATCTTTAGACCATAACAAATAATCATCACCAAATTTTTGTCTTAAAAAGCTCTCTTCGGCATACATAATACGCTCATAATAAAACGCATAAAACAGAACAAATGCGATTACAAACCATACATTCTCAGTAAGCATAGAAACACCTAACCACATAAAGAAATTACCAACATACAATGGGTGTCTCACTAAGGAATACATCCCTGTGGTATTTAAAACATCTGCAATTTGTCCTTCTTTTGTATTCCTACCAGATGTATTATTTGGTGTATGTCCCACTGTAAGCACGCGTATTAATAATCCTAAAAAACAGACGGCAAGACATATATATTCAAATATTTCCGAGAACAACGTTTCTGTAGCTTCTATTTCAGCATATTCCGTTTGTATAAATACACCCAGACCAATAGTTAATATAATTAGAGGTAAATAACTTCTATGTCTAAATAAAAAATCACCTTGTGTTTTGAATTCTTCTTGTAATGCCATTATAATATATGTTTTAGAATTGTTTTAAATACATTTTATTAAGGCAAAATTAGATCTGGATTCTAAAGAAAAACTAAAGAAGAGTGTTCTATGAAAAGGAAAAAATGCTAAGCTTTAGTTTTATTTATATTTCGATGAGAATAAATAATTAATCCTGAAATAAGAATTACAGATACCAGTGTTGCCTGCCATGTACCTAAGTCCAACCCTCCTTTTGCTAGCGGCTTAGTTAGAAAATCTCCAAAAGTTGCACCAAACGGTCTAGTAAAAACAAAGGCTACCCAAAACAGAAAAACTTCATTTATTTTGGAGTAATAATGTAAAAGCAACACTATGCCTATAATCGCTCCCGTTACCAATGCCCCGATTACATAGGTTAACCCTATTTCGTCGGTTAAATAATCACCAAACGCTGTACCTAAACTATTTGAGAATAATACGGCTACCCAAAATAATAGTTCTTTCTTTTTTTGATAAATTGGAGATATAGATAAATTCTTAAATCGCTTATACCAAATAACTAAAGTGATGCTTAAACATGAAAAAAGAATGACACTCCCTACTGTATAACCTAGTCCTAAAGTTCTATCCATAAAATCGGATATTTCTGTACCTAGTGTTGTGGTTGCTATAATTACAATCCAAAAACATGAAGGCACATATCTTTTTACGTTTAGCTGTAAGAGTAATACAACTATAAAAAACATGACGGTTATTACCATTCCAAAAGTATAACCCAAGCCTAGTGTTTGTGCAATAAAATCACCCAAGGTTTCTCCTAGAGTGGTTGCAACAATCTTCATCACCCAAAAAAGAGCAGTAACTTCTGCTACTTTATTTACTTCCGATGTATTCATTTTATACCCCTTTTAAACCTTATATTAAATGTAAAGACAGAATCTAAAAGAATTCTAAAGTCGGTTTTATTTTAAAATTTATAATTGAGCCCAATTCTAAAAATTTGAGTTTCGTAGTAATTCTCATAGACTACATCAAAACCGTCTCCTTTTATTTTTTGCTGCAATCCAAAATTATTAAGCACATCTGAAGCTGAGAATGTAATTGCCCCTTTCTTATTCCAAAGTGATTTCTTAAATCCTAGGTCGATAGAAGAACGCGGCAATTGTTCGCCTTGAGGAATATTTCGACCACTATACCACAGACCAATAATTTGAAATTCTGATTCCCAGGGTAATGTAAAGCTATTAGTCAACTTCAAATCTCCTGCTATATCTGATGAATATTCAATAAAGAATGGACGCTCGTATGGAAATAAAACCGTCCCTTCATAGGCCTCTATTTGATTTCTATAGATGTTTGCACTTGACATTAATTTCCAATAATCTGTAATATCTTGATTGAATAACAATTCAACTCCAGCGTTAGTGCTTTCTCCAATATTCACATAAATACGGTTTACAATATCGTATTCTGGATTTGAATAATCTATAGTATAGATACGTTGAAATGTGTTATGAATTTGTCTATAATATAGGGATGTAAATAACGAACCCGATCCCCAACTAAATCGGTAAGCAGCTTCTACACCATCTGTAAGTTGTGGACGTAAATACGGATTTCCAACCTTTAATAATTCTGGATCATCATATTTTGGGAACACACGTAATTCAGCTTCTCCTGGTCTATCAATACGTCTATTATAGAATAATGATATTTTATGTTTTAAGGCTAATTTATATGTAAATCTTAAGCTAGGAAAAAGCTCAAGGTAATCGTAGTCATCATTTTCTGGGTAATAAATATTTTCTGGATCGAGGTCGTAAGAGACATTTGTTTGTTCTATTCGTAGACCTGCTTCAATATCATACTTTTCTTTTTCAAGCAGATAATTCCCATAACTTGCATACAAATCTTCCTTCCAATTTGAATAGTCACCCAAATCTGGATAAATTATAGATTCATGACCCCGATCTACAGTATATTCTACAGGTAAATAATCTACAGTATATTCTACAGGTAAATATCTAAAACGTAATTTAACACCAAATTCTAAACGACCGTTACTTAATGGGTGTTCATAATCAGCAGACACACTTGTAGTATGTTCAATAGCTCGAATATTGGTCATATCTTTTCCAATCCGAACGGCAGAACTATCGTTTAGAAAATAACTTTCATCTTCTAAACCACGCGTATATTGTGCATTTGCACTTATTGTTCGACCTACTTCATTTAGCCTATGTTTATAAGCTAAAGCAAAATTCATAAAACTAGTTACTTCCTCTTCTTTCCAAGTATAATAACGCTCTCTAGAGTCTTCATTCACGTTTATATAAGCAACTTGAGATGTATCTATATGTTTTTCACGATCTAACATCACAGAAAATGTAAACGCATCCTTTTCACTAACTTCCCAATCCATTCCTCCGGTAATTATAGATCTAAATTGTTTCCGATTTTCGGCAACCTGAGAATCTATAACACGGCCATCATCGTAATATCGCGTTGTAAACTCATTATTTGGAAGCGCCTCTTGTACTATAAATTCAGATTGAAAGAAGTAATTAAATTTGTCTGTCCTATAATTAAAATTTAGACTTGGAATGAGCTTAGGATTCACAGAATAACTTCCTAAATCTGTAGGTAAATCTTCTTTTTTCTTAGATAATGCACCTAAACCAAACGATAATCCTACATTTCCATTTATTCCTGTTTGTTTATCTTTTTTATAAATGATATTTACTATTCCAGCAAATCCATTAGCATCATATTTAGCAGATGGATTATTAATAATCTCTATACGCTCAATATTGGCAGAAGGAATATTAGATAAGCCCTTTTGGTTTCCAAATCCTGACAAACTTGACTGCTTACCATCTATTAAAACAGCAACTTTATCACTACCTCTTAAAATAACTTTCCCATCTTGATCGAAAGACACTCCTGGCATCGTTTTCATAGCATCCATAACAGATCCACCTGTAAGAGCAACATTATCGGACAAATCAAAAGATTTTTTATCTAATGCCTTATTAACAATACTCCGTTTTCCAATAATAGAAACCTCTCCCAATGTTTCGTGAGCAACAGCTAATTCTATCTTTCCAAAATCGAATACAAAATTTAATCCACTCGCAATTAATGGTTTTGAATAGGTTTCATATCCCAAAGAAGATACAACCAATTTATATTTCCCTAGTGGAATATCTGTAATGCTGAATTCACCAAAATCGTTTGTAATGGTTCCTGTTAAAACGGCATCATTTATAGCCTCTCTAATAGCAATAGTCACAAATGGAAGTAGCTCTTGTGTCTCCTTATCGATCACTATTCCACTCACAGAAATCTTGTCTTGTGCGACCGTTTCTGAAACACTAAACACTACCATTACTACAACTATTATTAGCTTTAAAACTCTAATCATATTTAATTTTAGAGCCAAAATAGTATTGAATTCTAAAGACTTTTTAAAGTTGTTCTTTCATCACTTAAATACAATTGTAAACTGATGTAAATGATCTTTAAAAACATACTGAATCTGAAATCCATATAAATCACATATTTTCTTAGAAATAGCGAGACCAAGTCCCATAGATTGCTGATTATTCTTCTCTCGATAAAAGCGTTTAAATAAATGCTCTGGAAATTTTAATTCTTCCAAACCATAGTTTGAAACAGTGAGCACTTTATTTTTCAAACTGACTATTATCGTTTTACTATCCTCATTATAACGTACGGCATTAGAAATTAAATTATTACACAACACTTGTGCTAAATGCGAGTCCATAGATACCATAAGTTCAGTATCTGATGTATATAAAAATTCATTCGGACTTAGCTCTTTAAAGTTTTCAATCGTAGAATCAACTAATGATTTTATCTCAATTTGCTCCATAGTAACAAATTGATTATTTTCTATTTTAGTCAGTAAAGTCAGTCGTTTATTTAATTGTTTTAAACGCTGAATGTCTTTTTGAATAGATGTGATTTGTTGAAACTGTGTATTATTAATATCTGTTTGATTAATGATGTTTTCAATTTTTGCTTGAATAATCGCTAAAGGCGTTTGCAACTCGTGAGATACATTTTCTGTAAATTGCTTTAAATTTTCATAATCCAACTTTACCTTTTCAGTAAGATGAATAAGCTCTTCCTTTAGTTCAGAAAACTCCAAAACATCACTATCCATTAATTGAATATTTTTATTTGAAGTTAAAGAGAACTGTTTCATTTCTTCCAAATTATTGAAAAAAGGTTTCCAAATTCTAAGATTTCTAGACTTCGAAAAATAGAATAAGAACAAAAAGGCAAGCATAAAAATTACAATATTAGACACAACAGTACCCATTAAAACCTCTCCAGATTCGACAACAAGGTTTCTAACCGATATTTTATAGTTATTATTATTTATGCTCCTATAGGTAGATAATTCTCGAAACAATTCCATTTCATCTTGAGAAGGATCGTAAATAATAGTGTCTTTTAAAACGTTATGACTAAGTTTGTCTACAATTTTTACGTCTATAATTGGTGGTAATGAAAACTCACCTTCACTATGTTCTAATGCATCAACAACTCTAGACTCTGTTGTATGTAATCCTTCTTCAACTTCTGATTGCAATAAGTTTTTAGTATAAAAATAGAGCGCAACAGTACTTAAAATCATCAAAAAAACAGCTGCTTGCAGAAACATTTTGGATGTTTTTGTTATAAGTTTTTCTTTCTTTATCACTGACTTATTCATCTATAAATTTATAACCTGTACCATATGCAGTCTTAATATATTTTGCACCTTCAGCAGTGAGTTTCTTTCTTAAGTTATTAATATGTACATAAATAAAATCAAAATTATCTAGCAAATCACTGTTGTCTCCCCATAGATGTTCGGCTATAATTTCTTTTGAAAGTACGCGCCCTTTGTTAGAAATGAAGAATAAAAGCAATTCGTATTCCTTTCGGGTTAACGCCATAGATTTCCCATTTATACTTGCTGTTTTAGATTTTGTATCTAAAGTAATTTCATTGAAAGTTATAGACTCGTCTCCACCGAATTTCCCACGCCGAAGCACCGCATTTATTCTGGAATTAAGTTCGGCTAAATGGAAGGGTTTTGTAATATAATCGTCTGCACCTAAATCCAAACCTTCTAATTTATTGGTTAATGAATTATTTGCTGAAATGATAATAACACCAGCACGTTTTTTATCCTTTTTTAAAGTCTTAAGTACATCTATTCCGCTACCTGTTTCAAGGTTTATATCTAAAATAATAATGTCGTAATTGTAAAGTGCTACTTTTTCTTCAGCTTCATAGAAATCCCCTGCAACTTCACAAATATTTCCATCACGCTCCAAATAATCTACAATAGATTGGCGTAAATCCACTTCATCTTCAGCTATTAAATATTTCATA
This sequence comes from Formosa sejongensis, assembly GCF_033447105.1. Classification (NCBI taxonomy): domain Bacteria; kingdom Pseudomonadati; phylum Bacteroidota; class Flavobacteriia; order Flavobacteriales; family Flavobacteriaceae; genus Formosa; species Formosa sejongensis. Next base: position 24,304 of record NZ_JAWQUN010000022.1, on the reverse strand, counting down.
TTCTAAAATTAGAATAATAAAAGTAAGCATAGATTCTAAATTAAATCTAAAGTTTTAAAATTTCTAAAATCAAGTAATATTAGTGTAGTCCGTTTATTGCAATATGGTCTTTTAGTGCAGTTTTAAGTTAAACATTTCTTAATTTATAGACTTTTAGTCCATATCCTGTGAACTTCCATCATAAAATCCTAGCTTTGTTTTTTTTAAAACATTTAAAATTATAGTATGAGTCAAGTAAAAGAGAATGATACAGTGAAAGTGCATTACACAGGAAAATTAAATGACGGTCGTATATTCGATAGTTCTTTAGAGCGTGAGCCTTTAGAAGTTACTATTGGACAAGGCATGTTAATTCCTGGTTTTGAAAACGCGATTATTGATATGAAAGTGAATGAGAAAAAAACAGTTGAAATATCTAAAGACGACGCATACGGCGACATAAACAAAGAGTTGTTTCATGAAGTTACAAACGAGCAATTGCCACAAGATATGAAGCCAGAAGTTGGTATGGGATTAGCATCAAAAGGTGAGGATGGTAGAGAACACCAATTTGTAGTGGTAGACATTAAAGAAGATCATATTGTTATAGATGGAAATCATCCATTAGCTGGTCAAGATTTAGTATTTGATTTAGAAGTTATTGAAATCAAATAACAATCTTAAATAGCATAGAAAACAAAAATCCGAACTTAAGTTCGGATTTTTTTATGAGCTAAAATGTTGTAGCATGTTTAGAGATATTCTCTAAATTCTTGTAGACTAAAAACATATGACTTCCCAAAAACGAAGAAAAACAGATTCTTAATCTACACTTTCTTTAAAACAAAAATCATCCTTTTGTCTGTGTCATATCATCCACAACAACCATAATATAATTCGCTATTGAGGCTTTTTGATCGGCTGTCATTTCATTCCATTCCGATTGCAAAACTGTAGTAATTGACTTCAAATTTAAACCACGCAGAATTTTATTAATCCACCAAATAATGCCTTGTTCTTAGTTTGAATGGTACACCCCTTCAAAATGCAATAAAAGATTCTCTGTATTAAAATTTACATGAGAAAAGTACGCCATAGTTGCATCTTTAGCAGTCTGAGACACTTAGCTATTAGTTAATTTCGTGATGCCAAATCAACTTAAGATGCCCGCATTCCTTTTTACATTCCGACAATATAAATAAAGTCAAAAAAATATTTATAAATTTTGCTACTGAATATTTATCGATTTCCATGTTTTCAAATGCATGCTTACCCCTTTTTAGAATATTACCAAAAATAAAACGCTCCCTTAAATGCTTAAAAAATCATATCTCCACAGCAATTCCAAAGAAAAATTGAAACGGCTAAGATTATTTTAGTCACAAATAAAAAGTAGTTACTTTGTATCGTGTGCTTAATTTATAATCTTAAAAACTGTGGTTAAACCTCATCATAAATCTGTATATACTTTAGTTTTAGGTTTCGATTAGAACTATTTAATCGTGTCTTAAAAAATCATTAGCGCACATAACAATTGCATTTGCATCATGCGCTTACAACATCTATTACTATTTTTATAAATTGATTTACTGTAAAATTTAAAATATTAATGCCTATCTATATACTATGTTTACTATAAGTTTGTTATAGCCAATAATTAAGATATGCTTATACGTAAAAATCACACATAACCTGAGAGCACCTATGACATTAGAATCTTTGAATTTTTATTCATTTTTCACCAAATATTCTCTCATGGAGGAATATGGGTTTACTTCAGGAATCCTCAATCGGTTTTACAGGAAAATATTACCTAGTATTCCAGATGAAAACACAGTAGAATATCTTTTACTAAACGAAGACGAGCCTATAAATTTTGTATTGTCTCTTTTAGATTTTAGTACCATATCAGACAGTAAAACATCGCAACAATTAGATTTAAGTATTAAAGCCTTATGCGCTAAAGTTGTTGCATTTGGGCTGGACAGCAATATTAAAGCAAAATATAATTTTCTTCAATTAAACTCGAAACCCTTTGAGATTCTACTTGAAAAAGTAAATAAATTATCGGAGTTCGAAGAAGAAGAAACCTTACAGTTATTTAATTCATTAGAAGCCATAGAACTGCTTATAATAGACTTAAGAAAAAACAAAAATAAGATAGGAACAAGTTTTCATCTTACGCTTACAACCAGAAGAATTCTAGAATACACCAATAGAATTAAGGAATTACTACATTTAAAAGTACATATATCCTCAAAAAAACATTGGGAAATTATACTTTCAGAATTTCTTGAATATTCAAAAAACAAAGACAGTATCAGACGCTATATCAGTAGACATTCTGATTTACTTGCTATAGAAATTGTAGAACACAACTCTACAAAAGGAGAAAAATATATTGCAGAAAGCCGTAAAGAGTATTGGAACTTCTTCTATAGATCTCTATTTGGGGGTGGTATAATCGCCGTATTTGCGTTCTTTAAACTCATTATTAGTGCTTACGAATTAACTGAACTTTCTTATGCCCTGTTATTCAGTTTAAATTATGCCCTTTGCTTTATTATTGTAAACCAATTGGGAGGTATTATTGCTACAAAACAACCAGCAATGACTGCGACTACAATCGCAAAAAATATTGATAAGGAAGGCAACCTGAAATTCGATTCAATGAAAAGCATTACAATCATTGTCAGGAAAGTTTTTAGAAGCCAGTTTATTTCTGTTATGGGTAACTTTTTAATGGCCATTCTATTTGCATGTGCCTTTATGTTTATTTGGCAATTATTTGACACAGAATATTTGTCACATATTATTGCACCTGAATATCTAATTCATAAAATTGTTCCGACACCTCAATTGGTTTTCTTTGCTTCTGTAGCTGGTTTTTTCCTTGCATTGTCTGGATTGGTTTCAGGATATGTAGACAATAAAGTTATGGCTTCTAAAATAGGTCACCGTATTCGTCATAATCGATTCCTACTAAAAAGTAAGCGATTGGCAACATATTTCGATAAAAAGGCAGGAACATTATTTGGAAATATAAGTCTTGGTTTTTTTCTGGGGTCTTCATTCTTATTGAGTAATATTTTACCTTTCCAAATAGATATTAGACACGTTGCCTTCAGTTCTGCAAACGTGGGATATTCCATCATGAATTACGATTTCAACATCAGAACCATATTATTAGCTGTTATTGGTGCTTTACTAATTGGGTTAGTCAACTTTATAGTGAGCTTTTCTATAACATTTTATCTGGCATTAAAATCTAGAGGTGTTAACTTTATACTCATTCCGAAAGTCCTTTTCAACATATTTAAAGATTTCTGCTTTAACCCTTTACATTATTTCATTAAAATAGAAAAAGAACCTTTAACGAATAAAAATATGGACGAATAAATTATTCATAAACAGCATTTAAAAGTAATTATCATCTTAGCGGACACTCTACGTTTTTTTAGCTAAAAACCTTATTGCTTTTAAAAAGCAATAGAGCTCATAACAATTGCAATTGCATCATCCTATCTTAAGATTACTTACTATTTTTATACGTAAAATGAATGTTTAACAAAACCTAAAGCCGGTTGAAATACAGACGTTTGAATATTCATTTTCCAGACTTATAAATTTTAAAAGATGAGACATTCAAAGCTTGCCATTATTGGTTCCGGAGCATCTGCTATATATTGTTTACGACATATTGCAGATAATTCTGAGTTACTTTTAAAACAGTTTCAAGGCATTTTAATCTTTGAAAAAGATACACATATGGGGTTTGGTATGCCTTATAATCCAAACACCACAGACAAATATAATTTATCGAATATTTCTTCTGAAGAAATTCCTGCACTTCCACAAACATTTGCCAATTGGTTAAGAGCTCAAGACAAAACCTATCTCGAAGCACTAAACGTTACCAGTTTCCCGATAACCGACTCCAAGATGTATAGCCGAATTGCCTTAGGTTATTACTTTCATGAACAATTCAATATTTTAATTAAGACATTAAAATCCTCAGGGTTCGATGTTGAAACATATCCTGAGCATCAGGTTAATGACATAATTCCTGTTGCAGAAGACGTGATTAAAATCGTTACAAATCAATCTGAATATATATGTAATCGAGTTATTATTTCTACCGGACATAATATTTCAAAAGACGACAAACCCAACATAGGCTATTACGGATCTCCTTGGCCCATTCAGAAAATATTACCCAAGTCTGAAACGTATTATAATTTCGAAATCGGAATATTAGGGGCGTCCTTAAGTGCTTTCGATGTGGTGTCCTCCTTAGCGCACAGACACGGAACATTTAAAACGGAAGGGAATCAGTTAAAGTTTACAAGTCATAAAAACGCAAAACATTTTAAAATTACCTTACATGCTGTCGAAGGCTGGCTACCACATTTACAATACGAGCAAGAAGAACCTTTAAGAGAAATTTATAGACACACTACACGAGAAGCTATTTTAAAGCTTCGAAATGCCAATGGATTTTTAAAGATTGAAGACTTTTTTAATGCGATATGCAGACCTGCTCTTATTAAGGCATTCAAAAAAGACCAGGATAAAAACATGGTTAAAAAGTTGAATGATAAACAATTCTGTTTTGAAGATTTTATTGAAACTATGTCGCAATCTCATGACTATATAGATTGTTTTGAAGGTATGAAAAAGGAACTACCTCAAGCCAAAATTTCTGTAATACAAGATAAACCGATTCATTGGATGGAGACTTTAGACGATTTAATGTATTGTCTAAATTTTCATGCCGAATTATTAGCTGCCGAAGACTATTTATTTTTCAAAACCATCGTAAAACCATTTCTAATGAGTGTAATCGCCGCGTTTCCTTTAGAATCTGCACAGATTTTATTGGCACTTCACGATGCAAAGTTTATTGATTTAGTTGCGGGTAAAGTTAAAATTAATGATGCTACAGATAAAGAAGTTACGTCTATTGAGATTGAACAAAAAGACCAATCTAAAATCACCAAAAATTATAAGATGTTTATTAACTGTACGGGTAGTGATGCTATAGAATTAGCACAATTTCCTTTTAAATCTTTAGTAAACAAAGGTATCCTTAGTAAAGCAGCTTCTAAATTTGAAAGCATTCCCGATAACATAGCCCATTTAGTCGCAAAGGAAAAGTTATATACAAAACATTCAGATACGTATTTATATACTGGTGGAATCGCTGTAGACAATGCCTATCGTGTGATTGGAAGCTCCAGTACCGTCTCTCCTAATATTTACGATATTTCGTTTACTCATGTGCATGGCTGCAGACCTTATTCTTATGGTTTGCAAGCTTGTAATGCCACAAGTTCAATAGTTATAGAGTCGTGGCTATCTCCAAAAACTCCAAAGTATTCTAAAATTTCAACACAAAATATAACGGAAATATATGATTCTAATGCTGAATTATAACAGCCCATTTTTTTTGCATATTCACAATTTAAAGAGTTATTCTAATTCAGTTAGTTTTAATTTTTTTAAGGGTAATTCGTTAAACATTCAAGTCTTATTTTGGCACAAGTATGTAAACAAACAAAACTATGGAAACTACAAATAGTGAACACACCAATAATCGTGAACAAGAGCAAGAATACAGAGCACAAAATGGCGCTTTAAATCTAGACGAATTACAAAAAAAGTGGAACGCGATACAAACGGAATATAGAAAACAATATCCTTCTCTTACTTCTGAAGATGTAGACTATCGTTCTGGAGAATTTCATGATATGACTAACCGTTTAGCAAAACGTACCAATAGAAGTCGTCAAGAAATTCAAGATGAAATTAATGACTGGGAAATGTAACCGCATCTAACAACAAATATTCAAGCATTAAAAGCTCTATCTCTATTAAGATGGGGCTTTTAGTGTTTTTGATATTAGAAAAATTAATGCTATGGTTTAGAATCTGATCCTAGAACTCTTTGTACATGTCCCCAAAAACTCATTAAAGAGCCCGAAGATTTTTCTGAAAATGTTGACAGTAATAATAAATTATCTACAAATTGCATTGAAAATTTATCGTCTGGCCTATAAAATGCCATATTCCAATTCGTAAAATATCTTTTGTATACATCATTTTCCCAAAGTAAGTTTACAGTATGATGTCTTTCATCACTTTTAATTTTTTTAAAAACATGAAGTACATCCTTTTTTTCGCCTTCCAGAATTTGTACAAAACAATTATTGTGATAAACCAAACAACCAGAAATATGTCTTTCTGAATTTGTCGCAACAGCCTCTTCTAAAATATTTTCTAAATGTTCGAGGGTAAGTCCAGCTTTTGATATAGAATGGTAATTTAATTGATACATAGATACTATTTAAATACTATAACGCTAAATAACGTTTTTAAAGATTAGTAAATTTTCAAGAGTTTACAAGTAGGGGTTATACTTGTGTTAAAACGACATTAGATTCGCATTTATCAACGCTCATACCATAGGATACGTATCGCTATTTCGTAAATTTTAAAAATATTCTAGCGTACTTATAACTGTGATAATGCTTAAAATCTAAATTCTAAGAGATAAATATAAGAAAAACACTATAAAAATAAAGACTAATTTGGCAAGAGAACATGACTATAACTATCAAAACGAAGTTTGACTTCCCAGCATATTTTTAAACTAAGGACTAATTACAATTTAAAATTAAAATAGATTAAGAAAACAGCACCTGATACAACAAGCCTATTTCAATGTTTTATTTAACATACATAACACCCCTATCTCTTCCCTTGAAAGGTTTTCGTTTTGTTTTAGAAGTCTTGATATTTCTTTTTGAAAATAGTTGATGGTTTTACCATCTATATATTCATCAATCACACGCGGATCTATGTAAGAACTACGTGCAACCGATGGCGTATTCCCTAACATTTCACTCACTTTAATCACAGCTTCACGAATATTCTTATCGAGCATTTTTTGATCTTGTGCTTCTGCATATCCAATCTCGTCTAATGCTATGGCAGCAATAACAGTACCAGCCCAAGTTCTAAAATCTTTGGCCGAAAATTCTTCTCCCATAACCTCCCTAATGTAGGCGTTAAGATGGTCACTTTTAACATCCTGTTTTTGTCCGTCTTCATCTATAAATTTAAAAATTTCATAACCTGGCAAATCATCTATTTCCTGTACGACTTTCGCTAATTTTTTATCAACTATATGGCGTTCTTGTGCCTTGCCTGATTTTCCTATATAACTAAATATAAGTTCATCGCTTTCAATTTGTAAATGTTTACTTCTCATGGTCGTTAATCCATAACTATGGTTTTCTTTAGAATACCGATCACTCCCTGGTCTAAAATAAGCAGCCTCTAATAAACGTACCATACAAGCGAGCACTTTTTCTTTAGTCAGTTTACGTTTCCTAAGATGTTGCCCTGTAACCCGTCGCATATGCTCCAGCTGATCTGCAAACTTCAAAATACGATCAAACTTCTCCTGATCTTGTTGTGCTCTATATTTCGGATTGTAGATGTACTGTTTTCGATGTTTTTCATCACGACCAGTCGCTAGAATTTTAGCGTTTTTTTTCGAATCAATCTCTACCTCTGTCCAAGCAGGCGGAATAACCAAGGATTTAAACCATGATTTTATTGTTTTATCTTTTATCGTTATGTTCGAATCATCGACATAACGAAAGCCCTTGCCATGTTTTTTTCTGTAGTACATGTTATTTCAATTAACGATCATAAAATAACTGATTTTTAGCGGCATGGATTACCTCTAAAGACACAAAATTTATCTGTGATAGAAATAGTTTTCAGGCCCACGAATTTTAATTATGAAGATCTATAATTGCAACTCGCTACCAAAAAACTCAAAACCTAACGGCACATTTGCGGGGATAAAAATATCTCAGAAAATTACTTTTGAATTTCAAAAAAAATTAATACATTCGCCAGACCTAAACATATGCAAAATATAGCATATGAATTTAACTTACACTAATGGAAGAACAAGTAAAGGTATTTAAAGCGTTGTCTGATATAAATAGATTGAAAATTATTTGGCTACTGACCAATATTGACGAAAAAATCTGTGTCTCTGAAATTGTAGAAGTTCTAGATGAATATCAGTACAATGTATCTCGCTATTTAAAAGCATTAAAAAAAGCAAAATTAATTGAAGAAGTGAAGGAAGGAAAATGGGTCTTCTATTATTTAAATCCTGAAAAAACTGAGTTTAGACAGTGTATTGAAGCGGCGATAAAAGCAATTCCTGAAATACAAATGAACGCAGAAATAAAGAAATGTAAACTACTATTGTCGGAACGCGATAATAAGACCAATATTCCGACTCATAAATAGCAAAAAAAGAAAATAATTATATAACCCTATTTTTTTACCATTTCATATGCCAAAATTAGCATATGTTAACTTAATTATATTTAAAATCATGAATGAAAAAGTAAATTTAGCATTAGAAGAATTTCTACATGTAGGTGTAGTTTTAGTCTTAATCATTGCCCTTGTATCTATTATCACGGGGTTAATTCGAGCCTTTATTCCTCAAGAAAAACTACAAAAACGTTTGGCTAAAACCGGAAAATATAGTGGATTAATGGGTGCATTATTAGGCGTTCCCACTCCATTTTGTAGTGCATCGATGGTTCCTGTATCAATGGGTATGATAGAAATGGGAGCGCCTTTCTCTATGGTATTTTCGTTCTTACTCTCTGCCCCACTTGCAAATTTTGTTGTTGTAGGTTTTATTTTTGGTGTTTTTGGATGGAAAGTAGCTCTTGTTTATTTCTTAGTCGTCTTTATTGGAGCTGTTTTATTTGGCACACTTGCTGGAAAAACATCCTTAAAGAATGAAGTAAAGCGCATGTATATTAGTCCCAAAAAATCTAATGACACTTGTGGAGCAAACCAACCCGCAAGTTGTAATACCTCAACAAAAACCCCGGTCGTTTCCTGTAATAGTAATCCCTGTTCTGATGCTGAATCTCAAAGTCAACAAAAAGGTGTTCACAGAACCTCAAAAGATAAATTGAACGAAGCTTTAAATTTTGGATGGGCATTGTTTAAACGTATTTTTCCGTATGTCGTATTGGGAGCCGTAATCAGTGCTATTTCTGCAGTTTTTGTACCTGATGCTTGGGTCCAGAAATACTTAGGTAATGATAGTCCGTTGGCTATTCCTATTGCTGCGACGGTTGGAATACCATTATATCTACGTATAGAAATGGCTATTCCCATTTTACAAGCATTAATTCTTAAGGGTATGAGTATGGGAGCTGCAATAGCCTTAATTATTGGAGGTACCGGAGCTAGTTTACCCGAAATTGCTATTATTTCCTCCATGCTAAAACCAAAAGCAATAATAGCATTCATATTATCTGTGTTAACAATGGCCATTGTTGGTGGTTATATTTTCTATTTTTTCTTCTAAAACTACACTCATGAAATCTCTTACAAATCTATTTAAGTCTGCTGTTCAAGCCTGTCCCTACACGCATGTTGGAAAAACATGTATTTCTGCTATGAAAGGGGAATATAAACCAGTGAAAAATTCAACGAACAAAATACTTGCATATAAATCCCGCATGAGAACGGGACGGAATATTTCATTAGTAGGTGTATTTTGTCCCTTTCTTTGGTATGCTATAATATCGGGAGCGAGTACTAATTTTATATTATTGAACGCCATGCATTCGGGAATCATTGTCGCCATTGGGCTATTAATTATTGCGATTAATTATTTCTACTTAATATATAGCACGGGGAAGCAATAATACTTCAGCAGTCTTCATTTCATACAGATTAAGCATTAGGAGTAAACATTTAATTTGCTCCTAGCTTTCCCTATCTATAGGTATTTCTAAAACCTCATCTTTAGTCGTCACAAAAACACTTTCGTTAGTCGTTGGTTTAACGATATAATTACCTGTAAAATTTCCAAATGCAGGAAAAATCATTTGATGTTCTCTTTTATAAAAACAACTTAATTTTAAACGTTGCTTCCCCAAACCTCGCAATTGTACCCCAGGATGAATATGTCCTGAAAAGTTATAATAGCCTTTGCGTTCTTCCGGATGATGTGTCAAAAGAAAATCATCTATTTTCCATTCCTGTATGACGGTTACATTTAATTTGTTATAAAATTCAGTAGCAATAATATCATGATTTCCAGAAACCAATACCACCTTACAATTCAAATTATAAATCCAATCTTGAAACAATAACCATTCGGTATTGATATGACTGTGGAATAAATCTCCTAAAAAACAAACGATCTTAGTTTCAAAATAATCCACAACTTTATTCAAACGATCGAAATTCTGATACATTGAAGATTGCGGTACAGCACTCCCATGTTTTCTAAAATGCATAATCTTACCTAAATGCACATCTGCAATTAATAATATACCCTTTTCCTCCCAAAAAGCCGCTCCCGAAGGATGCAAAATAAAAGGTTGATTATTACAATTTATCTGAAGTGTTTTCATTGTTGAATTAAAAAAATTGAAATTATGATTTTTCTAGTTGAAGCGTCATACGTTTAATTCTATCAGCCAGTTTTTCTGAAGATAATTTGGCACGCAACCGGTCTGTAATTATAGGGAAAGAAAACGGCGTTGGTTTTAAACATGATTTCCATACTATAGTTTGATTATTTATACGCATTAATGCCAATTGCAACCTACCTTCTTCCAATTGATGCTCGAAAGTTTCGCTAAATGCTTGCTGAAACAAAAGGTTGTCCGGTTCGTAATCTTCGAAAACGCCAAATAATAACTGAGAGCTCGCTTGTAAATGTTTACTCTTAACCATTTTACTAGGAAAACCTGTAAACACCAAGCCTGAAATAATTGCAATATCTCGAAACGCGCGCTTAGCCATTTCAGTGGCATTAATACTTTTTTCTAAATCACTTCTTAAATATGCCGAAGTAAATAAATCGTTATCCAAAAGTGCTTGTATATCTATGGGTTGATCTGATAGTAGTTCGAATCCATAATCGTTAAATGCAATAGTAAAGGTTATCGCAGACAATAAACTCATACGATACGCCATTAAACTACCCATTGCTTCGTGAACGGCGTGGCCTTCAAACGGATAAAACACGGCGTGATAGCCTTCACGAGTTTTAAACGTTTCAATTAAAAACTGATTTGCATTGGGTACAATACTTTCGCGTTGTTGTCTTATAAAAACAGGCTCTAGCGCTTTTAATTCTCTAGTTTTTATAGCCGTTTCCGAATTGACGCTGTAGAGTTCTTCACGGAGTAGATTACTCATTTCTGATGAAAAACTCATGCGTCCACCCATCCAATTCGGGATTTTAGAGTTTTTCTGTTTCGATTTTTTGACTAAAACCTGCATGTTTCTAATTTTAAACAACTCTAATTGCCTTCCTGCAAAAGTAAACGCATCACCGGGTCTTAATTTTGAAATAAATCCTTCTTCTATAGAACCAATATACCCGCCTTTTAAAAACTTGACATTTAAAACCGTGTCGCTAACAATCGTACCAATTTGTAACCGATGGCGCATGGCCACAGCCCTACTATTCACCTTAAATCTACCATCAGCCTCAATTTCGACACGCTTATATTCGTCGTAAGCTTGTAAACTTTGACCACCAAGAGTAATAAAATTTAAAATCCATTGAAATTGTTCTGTTGTTATGGTTTGAAAACAAAAAGTGCTTTTAATTTCAGGAAAAATAACATCGGGATAAAATCCATTCGATACTGCTAAGGTTACTAAATATTGAACGAGCACATCGAAACTATTTATATAAGGCACGCGATCTTCGACAACATGATTGGCCACCGCTTTTATTAAAGCAGAAGCTTCAATTAATTCTAAAGCATGCGTTGGCAAAAAATAAATAACACTCGTCTTTCCTGGCTGATGCCCACTTCTACCAGCGCGCTGAATGAAACGTGCTACACCTTTCGGACCGCCGATTTGAATAATTGTGTCTACGGGTGCAAAATCTACACCTAAATCAAGACTCGATGTACAAACTACAACTTTAAGGTTACCGTCTCTAATAGCCTGCTCTACCCAGAGTCGCGTGTCTCTACTTATACTTCCATGGTGCATGGCGATATCTCCTGCAAATTCTGGATGTTTTTCTAATATTTTTTGAAACCATATTTCACATTGCGCTCTCGTGTTTGTAAAAATCAAAGTCGACTTACTCTCTTGTAATATTGGAATAACAGCTTCTAACAAGTGTAACCCTAAATGACCACGCCATGGAAATTTATCCATTTTTTCAGGAATAATAGATAAGACATTAATAGTCTTTTTAATGTTGGCTTTAATTAAAACGGAATGCGAGATGGTTTCTGGTTGCATGCCTAACAAAATCTCTCGCGCCTGATCTAAATTCCCTATGGTTGCCGAAATACCCCAAGTTCGCATGGTAGGCGTTATTGTCCTTAATCGCGACAATGCCAAAGTCATTTGCACGCCACGTTTATTACCTACCAATTCGTGCCACTCATCAACAACAACACCTATTAACCCTTTAAAAATCGTATCGTAGCCTTTTGTCGCTAACAGTAATTGTAAACTTTCTGGAGTGGTAATTAATAAACTCGGCATATTTTTTTTCTGTGCAGCACGTTCTTTTGTACTCGTATCTCCAGATCTAATCCCAACGGTTAATGGGATGCCTAACTCATTTATAAATCGCTCGGCTGACTGTTTAATTTCTACAGAAAGTGCTCTCAACGGCGTAACCCAAATGGCTAGAAGTCCCTTTTGCGGCTTCGACTTATAATTTGGATTTTTTTTAATATATTCTAACACTATGGGTACCCAAAGCGCATAGGTTTTTCCGCTACCGGTTGGCGCGTTTAAAAGGCCATTTTTACCTTGCAGAAAAGCAGTCCAGGTTTGCTTTTGAAACGGAAACGGTTCCCATCCTTGTTGCTTAAACCAATCTTGCGCGAGTTGTTCTAATGCGTTTCTATTCATAACTCAACTAATCATTAATGCTTTTAAATCTTCCAATTTATTAGCATCCTCTATTTTTTTATCGTGTCGCCATCTTAAAATTCTAGGAAAACGTGTTGCATATCCGCTTTTGTGTCTGCTTGAATTTGCAATGCCCTCGAAAGCAATTTCGAAAACCAGTTCTGGAGTAACGCTACGTACAGGACCAAAACGTTCTAAAGTATTTTTTTTAATCCAAGCATCTACTTTTCTAAATTCGGCATCTGTGAGCCCTGAATAGGCTTTTGCAAAAGTGACTAGCTGATTATCTGCATTCCATAAACCAAAAGTATAGTCTGTAAATAAATTAGAACGTCTTCCATGACCACGCATAGCATACGTTAAAACAGCATCTATCGTTAATGGATCTGTTTTCCATTTCCACCAACCTCCTTTTTTTCTACCCACTTGATATTTAGAATCTTTACGTTTTATCATGAGGCCTTCGCTTCTCATCTCTCTGGCACGTGCTCGTTCTTTTGCAACTGCTTCCCACGAAGCACACTCTACGGTTTCTGAGAGGTAAATCGGTAAGTTTTTATCACTTATATCTTGCATCAATTCCTCTAAAACTAGTCGTCTTTTCGAAAAAGGTTGTGCTCTTAAATCTTTCCCTCCCCATTCTAGTATATCATATACTTTTAAAATCACTGGTGTTTTGGCAAGCAGTGCTTTACTTACTGTTTTTCTACCAATTCGTGTTTGCAAATCTTGGAACGTTCCAATTTCGTGATCTGGAAACGGTAATATTTCACCATCTAAAACAGTTCCGTTGGGGATTTCATCTTTAAACACATGAAACTCCGGATATTTATCTGTCACCAATTCCTCACCTCTACTCCATACAAATAATTCGTTTTCGCGAACAATAGTTTGAGACCGAATCCCATCCCATTTATGTTCGAAACTCCAATTGGCGATGTCTCCTAAATCTGAAACATCACCTTCAACGCCATATGCTAAAAAAAAAGGATAGGGTTTAGAAATAAAATCTGAAGCTTTTTCTTTTAGGACTAAATCTTCAAATGAAATCGAACTCGGGTCCCATTTCCCCATTAATTTATAGGCTAAAACATCTTCATCTATCTCTGTTGCTATAGACAAGGCACGCGTCATTAATTTCTGACTCACACCTATTCGGAAACCACCCGTTATTAATTTCGTAAACACAAAACGCTCGTAATAATTAAGACTATTCCAGTACTTGGTGACATAGCGTTTTTTAAAATCATCATCTTGTTTTTTAAGCGCTATCATGTCTTCTAAGAATGCCGATAATGTCTTTTCTGTACGTTCTGAAGTTGTGGGTACGACTAAGGCAATCGTTTCGGCTAAATCACCAACGATATGATACGATTCTTCAAACAACCATAAGGGAATATTGGCAAGTTCTGAGGCCCAAGTTCTAAGCAAGGTCGTATTTACCGGTCTTGGAGGTCTCCGGTGCGATAATATGGCAATAGTCCACACCCGATCTTCGTCACTTGCGTTTATAAAGTATTCTGAAAGTGCTTTTACTTTTAACGTCGTTTTCGTAGTGCTATCTAAAGTTCTAATGAGTTCTGCAAAATTGTTCATACTTCTGCCTCGCTTTCTATTTTAGTATCATATTCGTTTAATTCGCCATCAAACTGTGTATGTTCTGTTCTCGCATCCAAACCAATTGTTCGTAAATATTTTGAAAAAATGTCTGTATACCCGTGTGTACATATTACTTTTTCTGCGCCAGTTGCTTCTACAGCTGTTAAAAGTTCCTGCCAATCGCAATGGTCGGACATTACAAAACCACGATCTACTGCTCGACGCCGTCTTGCGCCTCTAAAGGCCATCCAACCACTTGCTGAAGCTGTTACATAAGGCACCATTTTTCTAATCCACGTAGAACCATGAGCGCTTGGTGGTGCCAAAACAATATTTCCTAATAAGTCTTGTTTGTTTGTATCTTTCGTGATACGAGTTGTCTCAGGAAAATCGACCATAGGCCGTATCACTTCCGTCATATTTTCTATGGCGCCGTGTGTATATATTTTTCCAATATCTGTATCTAGATATTTTAATAACCGTTGTGCTTTACCTAAGGAGTACCCAAATAATATAGAGGTTTGCTTCGCGTCTTTATTTGCCGCCCACCAAGTATTGATATCCTTAAAAACCTCTGCTTGTGGTGTCCATTTAAAAGCAGGCAAACCAAAAGTACATTCCGTAATAAAAGCATGGCATCTAACGGGTTCGAAAGGCACTGAAACACCATCGTTTTCCAGTTTATAATCTCCAGAAAATACCCAAATTTCTCCGCGATGCTCCACACGAATTTGAGAACTCCCTATAATATGCCCAGCAGGATGCAACGAGAATTTTACATTGTTAATTACAAAGGATTCATTGTAATTAACACCGCTAACAGTAATATCTCCTAACCTATGTTTAATGATTGGGACATTGGTATGATGCGTAATGTATTTTTTATGACCGTAGCGACTATGATCTGCATGTCCATGAGAAATTATGGCACAATTTACCGGTTTCCAAGGATCTAAATAAACATCTGCGATCTCACAATAAATGCCGTTATCATTAAAAACTAATAAAGGTGTCTCCATACCGCTCTTTATTTTAAATATAAGACTATCTAAATGAAATTATAAGCGGTAAATTCTAAAGCGCTAATGTTTATATCGTTTGAGTTCGTTTTTATTCAAATTCTTGGATTAACCAATGATATTTAATTTTATTACGGTTTTATTTTTCCGAAGTCCATAACATCGGGTTGATTTCCTGATATAGCGCTCACTCCCATTTTTACCAAAGTGACCAACTTATTACTATTTGGATCCCAGTAATAGGCTTCTGATGGCGTAATACCTATAGCCGTGATATTTGGATCCTCTTGTCCTTCAAACCAAGTATCGTCTGCTTTGCCGTATAAGGCCTCAATTATTAATGTATCTGTAGTAATTTGTGCTTGACCATACACATTTAAAAACTGCATAGCGCTTTTATCTGCATACACTAAATGCACGTTTGGATCTTTTAATATATTCTGATTGTGAGTACTATTTTTGTTACTTAAAAACCAAATTATCCCGTTTTCATCGACTTTTTTTGTACTCATCGGGATCATATGTAATGGCATTTTTTTGAGATTTGTCGCCATCATAGTAAAGTCGATAGCTTCAGCCATATCCCTAATTTTCTGTTTTGCTTCGTCGTTATATAGATTTTCATTACTCATAATGATGTGTGTTTTTTAGTGTTCATATTATATTGAAACACACAAGAGTAGTAAACAATTTAATTATCGGATGATGCTATCCATTCAAATCATAACTCATAAAAAAATGCTACTTTACGGGGATTCTTAAGTGCAATTTTGTTCATTATACGCTTCATTAAAAAAGGAGCATTTGCAACACTCTATAAAAAGTTTGTAGGTTAGGCTTAGTAAATACCATGATTGTTTCTGTTCTTTTACTATAGATTAGATCAGTAATAATTGGCAAACATATGTATTAGAGTATCCTTTAAAAGATGAATACCTGATATATTGCAACCATATGTGTATATAAAAGTTAAGAATTTATAAAATAGACATCCAAATCGGACAAAGCGGCTCTTATTATTCTGCAGCTACGGTGGGACGATCTCCCTGCTCTTCTTTTCCGTTTTCAATCATCTCTTCTACCTCTTCTTCTTCTTCGGCATCAAGTGTTTCAACCTGCTCTTCTAAAACGTTTTCTTCTTTATTAATATAAAAATTACAGAACAATGGCAAATGGTCGCTACCAATATTATGTAATGTTTTAAAATCTTGAATAAAAATATGAGGGGAATGGAAACACAGATCAATAGGAAATCGAAGTAATCTATATTTCGCATGAAACGTAGACACGAAGCCGCGACCAATTCGAGGATCTATTAATTTTGATGTTTTTCTAAACAGAATAGATGATTTTGCCCAAGCCACATTATTAAAATCGCCAAGAACAATTACAGGTCCGTCTATTTCTAAAATTCTTTTGCCCAACGTAAGTAATTCTCCATCACGTTCTTTAGAGGTATCTTCTTCGGTTGGACTAGGCGGAGGTGGATGCACACCAAAAAAAGTAAATGGCAGACCATTATCCATACGTAAACACGCTTCAATACTTGGCAAATCGTCTGAAATAAAATGATGCACTTTTAGAGATTCTACATCTAAACTGGTATAAAAATGAATACCGTAGGTGTTTTCTAAAGCAACTTTTTTAAAGTTAGGATAGTTAACTTCAATTACCGACAAGGCATCTTCCCAAGCCTGATTAGATTCCATCGTTAATAAAATATCTGGTTTAACCTCGAGCACTAGCTTTATTAATTTATCATACTGCTCGTTAAACTGATACACATTCACCGATATAATAGATATTAATTGAGAATGTTTGGCCAAGCTCTTCTTATTCTTTTTTGAATACAGTGATGTGTATGGAAACAAGACCACGAGATTGTGAATTAAAACTGCTGCCAAAACGCCTATGGTCACCCAAAACAGTGTGCTTTTACTATCTATAAAGGCAAGTCCTAGAGTAAGGGTGAAAAGCTGAAATATCATCAGCTGAATCCTTCCGAATTCCCACACCCGAAACATCCAGTGCTGATGCGGTAAAAGTGGCAATACTGATACACTTATAAATAGTGCAGATATAATATAAAAGGTCGTTAACATGACGTTTGGGTTGGTAATATTTTTATAATTAAAATGTTTATTTTCTTGTAAACGTACTGTATTTATAGTCTGCTTTAAACTTTAAAGTCAACTCTAAGCAACGAAATTAATAAATACAATCGAAACTGCATTCAAAAGGAAAGCGTAAAAATAGCTATCATCAATAAAAATAATAAAACCTTATCATTACTCTTTTCAAATTACACTTTTAATAACCCTTTTTTTTAAATCTAAAAAAGATCCAACCTCGTTTTAGCGACTCAACTGCTGCAATGCAAATACTAGTATAACGATCTAGATCGTGATTATAGCCTACTCAATTTATGCTTTTTTTTTCATTTTAAAATCCGTTCTAAATATATAGCAGCATCTAGATTGTACAGATTTTCTAATAAAACAACCATTATCGGAATAACATTAGCTCCATTTAAATCACTGCAAATTATAACCTCACACAGGTGCTATCTTTTAAGGTTAAATTAATTCTTGATTGAGGAAACCTATTCCCTCTTTCATTTATAATTTTACCATCTAACTTATGTATAAAGAATCTGTTAAAGCGTTCTGAATACATTAAAATTAAAATGATATGGCAGAAATTAAAATAGAAAAGAAAAGGCCAATCTGGCCATGGATAATTGGTTTACTAGTGGTTATAGGTATTATTTTATTCCTATTTTACGCAATGAGTAAAGACGATAATTATCCTAACGACACGATTACAAATGAGTATTCTAGAACCGATACTATAAATGCTAATCGCAGTGCAATTTATAATACAACACCAACTAACGACACTGTAGAACATTATGCTTCTAGTGCGACCTATTTGGTTAAATTACAGGAAACCTTAAAAGATTCGGCAACCATAGGAACCGATGCTGCACAAACCACTCAGGCTTTAAAAAACTTGGCGTATGCTACAGCTGCAAAAGCAGAAGAATCTAATGTATATGATACAGCTGCATTAAAAAATCTAGAATCACAATTAGAACAACATACTATGACAAGTGATACACCATTAGATTTAAAAACCATGAGTGCAGACATTACAGCTGTTATAGCAGATATACAAACGAGTCGTGCACCAAACTTAAATACAGAGGTTTCAACCTTGAAACAAACGTCTGAAAAACTAAGTGCATCTACAGCATGGGCGAAACAACAAAACACGATTCAAGATTATTTAAAACAAGCTCATAATATACTTGTAAATATTAATTCTTAAACAACATATCATGAAAACAAACGAAAAGCACTTATACGATTTAAGCGAATTATCTGACTATAAAATTTCTGAAGGCTATGCCGACATTAGAGGTTGGGAAGTAAAGGACATTGACAACCGCGTGATAGGAAAAGTAGATAATTTGTTAGCGAATAAAGAAACCCAGAGGGTTGTATATATTGATGTTGAAGTCGATCAATCTATTATAGATTCTAGTCACGACCCCTACAATACAAATGGACATACAGAGGTTCGTGAATTTATAAATAAAGATGGGGATAATCATATTATCATTCCAATAGGTTTGCTAGATATAAATTCTGATTTAAAACAGGTTTCTACACAAACGGTTAATCACAGAACGTTTTCTGAAACGAAGCGATTTCGTAAAGGAGACATTGTAAACCGTGAATATGAAGTTCAAGTTCTAAATTCGTACACCCGAAATATGGCACAAAACCGTCTGGACGATACTATGGAACAAGAACGCAGAGATGCCTTTCAGGTAAACGACATACCGCATGAGGAACGTATTCGAGAAATAGTACGTGAAGAAATAAGAAAATTTCATAATACGAACGATAATTATGTTGCAGAACGTGATACAGTTACGTTTGATTCTGAATCAGAACCCCACAGAGAGAATCCTTATAAAGACGAAAATTTTTACAACAGACATGAGTTTGAAAACGATCCGTTTGAAAACAGAGATTCTAGACGATAATTTAACTTTGAGGATTGTGCTATACCGGCATAATCCTTAATTTTTTTTACTCTAATTAAAAAAATTGCGACTTCATATTAGATTATACATACACAAAATATTAAGAACGCTTTATAAATATGTGTCTAGAGCACATGTAATGGTCTCCGCTTAAAGTTTACAATATGACATCCTATTTTATTATATTATTGATTATTGGATTAACATCGCTACTAGCGAGTTTTTCACCCATGTTGTTAAAACGTATTAAAATTAGTTTCACCATACCGTTTCTAATTTTAGGAGCCTTTCTTTATTATCTAAAAGCACCACTGCCTTGGCCGGACCCGACTTGGGATATAGATCTAACCTTACGCTTTTCGGAGATGGTTGTTATTATAAGTCTTATGGTAGCAGGCTTAAAAATAGGATTAAACTATTCTTGGAAGGAATGGAGAAACCCGTTGCGATTACTCGGGATCACGATGCCTCTTTTTATGGTATTCGTGTTTTTATTTTCGTATTATTTATTAGACTTTTCTGTTGCACTCGCACTATTATTGGCAGCAGTCTTAGCGCCTACAGATCCTGCTTTAGCCTCAGAAATTCAGTTAAACAAAAAACAATCTGGCGAATCTAAGAATTTAGGTGTACAATATAACCTCACTGCAGAGGCAGGTCTTAATGATGGCTTAGCTTTCCCTTTTGTCTATTTGGCGATAATATGGTCTAAAAAAGAACAACTGGACACTGCTGTTTGGTTAGACTGGCTTAGTTTTTATCTGTTTTATAAAATTATAGCAGGGGTGTTAGTAGGTATCCTTATCGGTTATGTATACAGTTATTTTACAACAAAACGCTCTAAAGGACAGCAAGAAAAGATCCATGAAGCTTATGTAGCCTTGTCGCTTACGCTTATTTCGTATGGCCTAGCCGAAATAATTAGTGCTTACGGTTTTTTAAGCGTGTTTTTCACTGGACTATTTGCACATTATCATCAACATATTAATGATAAAAGTAATGACTATAATCCCAATCTGGGATTTATTACCAATATTGAAAAATTTCTAATCATCTTTTGGATGCTCTTTTTTGGAGGCTCGTTAATGGCAGGCATCTTAAATTTCCTGAACTTAAAATTGATACTTTTTTGCTTCTGTTTGGTTTTAATTGCAAGACCCTTACTTGGCTATTTGTCTTTAATACATTCCGGTTTAGGGACAAAGAAAAAGATGGCCATTTCCTTTTTCGGCATTAGAGGTATTGGTTCTGTTTTTTATTTAACCTATGCCATTAAAAATGGTGAATTTGAAAATACAGACCAATTATTTTCAATTGTAGCTCTAGTCATTTTAATTTCGATAGTACTGCATGGTTTAACGGTCAAGACATCCATTGGTATATTAAAAAATAAAAACGAAAACGGATCCTCCAAACAGCTCCCCTAGCACCTTATAAAACAGTTTAAAATTCATCTTTAAAACGAAATTTCTAGCGTCCAAATATTCATTTACGAACCCTCTTTTTATATAATGAATTATTCATTGTACTCTATAATTCTACCCTTTTCCACATACAAAGAACCTTCTATATTCAGAAAATTCCTTTTACACCATAAACCTATACTTTAATATACGGCAACTGCTCCAAAATAACTACTAATAGCAGCCACTTTATCCGCATTGGTAATAAATCCAAATTAAACACTTGGTATCAATTTATGTACTTTTGTCATTTTCAATCCGTTTTGTTTTAGTCTTGCTCGAGAAACGGTTTCTTGTATATTTTATAAATTCGATTTTATGAGAGAATACATATTTTAGAAGACAAAAAAAAGTCTAAAATTTAGTTAAATGTTAAGATTTTTTCAGCACAAAAAACCATAACAGAAAGGCTAGGAAATATTTTTTATAGGCGAAAAGACTTTAAATAAGAATTCGTGTTTGTAAATTATATTTTTAGTTGCGGTTTTGAGTTGGACGTTATTTACAAGTAGATAAAAGATATATAGCACATATGTTACATATATCTTATATTTGAGAGATATAGCACATATGTGCTATATACTTTTGTTGCCTTGCATTTGAAATGAAAATCGAGCAAAATAAAAACATTAGAGAAAGATGGATAGGTTCGCTATTTGAATTGGCGCATATTGAATATCAAAAACGTTTATGGATAGATGCAGAATTTGAAAATGAAATTAGCGATTATAACGAATGTGTCTGTAAATATTTTGATGATTTGAATTTGGAAAATGGATATGCGGAATATATCTCTGACGGAATAATCTCGAAAAACGATGCGGAAATTGTAGCGGAAATGCATACCGAATTTAGAAATTATACTGAACGAACTGAAAAGCGAAATTTATCTGACAAAAAAGTACTGAAAGATATTGAATGGAAAAATTTTACTAAACTTGCTTTAGAAACCTGGAATAAATTAAAAACTGAAACTGAATCAATAGAATTGCGGAATTTGATGTTGGAATCGGAAAAAGATTACGTGAGAAAAAACGCAAGGTAACACCGTGTATAAACTATTGCTGGGTCTGTGCTCATCTGGAAAATTCCTGCGGAATTTTCACGTAGATTTGTACTTGGGATGGTTCGGGCAATCACACGCAACGGTCCATACACAAAACGTTACAGGCAATTAGAAAATCAAGATTCATAAATTACATTCTACATTTGTAGAAATAAAATCTCTATATTAAATACATTGTATTATGAAAAAATTCTTACCTCTATTAATTGTTATGATTGGATTAACTTCTTGTAAAGAAAATACAAAAAAACAAACAGCATCTGATGAAACACTAAATTCTATTGATAATTCTGTAGAATTGACAGAAGAGCAAAAGGATTTAAAAAAGAATGCGATACCCATTCAAAACTTATCCAAACTGAACGACAAGATATACGATGAAATCGCAAATTATGAAATAATAATGATTGGAGAAATGCATGGAACAAATGAGCCTGCTGAATTTGCTTATGGACTATGTGAACTGATTGCTAAACACGAAGGCAGCGTGATAATGGCTATGGAAATTCGTGCTTCACTTATGAATAATTTGTCAGACCAGATGTCAATTTCCGAGTTAAAAGAATTGGATTTCTTTAGTGGAAAAAATTTTGACGGTAGAAATGGTATAGCATGGCTTGATTTAGTATACAAGGGTATTAAAAATGATGGAATTATTTTAAAATTCATTGATAATCCTTACCAATCTTCAACTAGAGACTCATCCATGTACAGGGAAATACGCAACATCCATAATAAACATCCAAACACTAAAATAGTTACTCTAACTGGCAATACACATAATTCTTTTATACCTGTTTATAATAACAAAGAGAGAATCGGAGGATACCTGTTAAAGGATACTGTTAATTTTGATTCTAAAAAAATCATGTCCATTAAGCATGTGTTTAGTGAGGGAAATATGTTAAATAACGACCGTACCGGATTAAAAATGAGAACTATTGAAAGAGAGGATAATATCTATAATACTACCTTATCCCATGATATTTTTTTATATAAGAAACTTCTTGAAGAACAAAATGGATATACACATATCTTATATACTGATAAAGTAAATGCTTCAGAAATAATTAAGAAAGATGATAAGTAATGATAGTATATATCTCTTTTACTGAAAAATGGTCTTGGCAAATTTGACTCTAGAACATGGAATTACAAACAAAAATTCAATAAATCGAAAAAACAACTGGCTACAACACCATGTATAAACCATTGCTGGGGTCTGTGCTCATCTGGAAAATTCCTTCTAAATTTTCAAGTATTTTTGTACTTTTAATGGTTCGTGTGTGAGACACGCAACGGTCCATACACACCAAACGTTGGCAAACATTTAGAAAAACTGCATAAAAAGAAAATGAAGAACTATTTAATTATCATTTCAATCCTGTTTTTCTGTAATCTGAATTACGGACAAGTTGCAGTTATAAAAGACATCGATGGATTTACGAACGTACGAAAACTACCGAGAGGAGATTCTGAAATCATATACAAACTAAAAGATTCTGAAATTTTCAGTTACCAAGAACAGTCAGACGAATTAGATTGGATAAAAGTTTACATTTCAAAAAATAAATACCAATTAGAATGTGACGAAAATGATACTTTTATTGGTTACATTCATAAAAGTCGTTTATGTCCAATTGAGAACTTAACTAAATATAGCGGAACTGAATTTTCGTTTAAGTATAAATTACAAAAATTCAGTCTTGAAAATAATATTTCTGACTTTGACGGAAAATGGCTGACTAAAATTAATGGACGGAGAATTTACGGAACTGACGGAAATATTCCTAATATAGAAGTTGTTGGAATAGAAACCTCAATTAACGGAAAAACAATTGAAATTCCGGAAATGCTTTATGAGGATATTTTTGAATGTAACAATGAATTTGTAATTAATAAAAACAATGACGATTATATTGTTCATCAATGGAATAGCGATGGTGCTGGCGGATATTTAATTGTCTGGGTTTTAGGAAATGAGAAATTAAAACAGCGACTGATATTAATACCGTAAATAAAAACGATTTGCCAACAAAGTACTGTGGTAAAAAACAAGTAAAAACTCATTAATTTTTCACTAAAACACTTCTATAATTATTATCATAGGTTAATCCTGATTTTGCTATGGCAAAAGCCTGTTTTAAGAGCTTAT